>JBEEPE010000329.1:0-25548 GCA_041191265.1 Verrucomicrobiota bacterium
TCCGCTTCAATCGCATGCACAAAATCCAGCTGATTGCCGGGGTTTCTGACGAAGACGCGAAACGAGTGACGTAATCCCGCCGGTAACGCGTCCACCCGCGCGGCGATGCGCGACCCCCCAAGGACCAACCGCACGTATTCCGGACGCACCGGAACCCATTCCACGAGCATCCCCGTGACCGTCAGGCTGTCCGTTCCCTGCTCATTCCCCAGCGCGCCCGGTGGAATCACACGATCTTCCATTCGCTCGCGGCGAATCTCTAACTGAAACTCAGAGGGATCACGCCGCTGCGGGTTCTCCCATTCCAAAACCACATGATGCGCTCCCGCTGCCACCGTCCGAATACCGCGACTCGGCATCGCTCCGAACACCTCCATGGCCTCGTGAAACCCCCGCTGCAATCGATCCTGCGATTCAGCCGCCTTGATTCCCGCTACCGCTCGCGCAATCCGGTCCGCCTCCGGATTTCGCTCTAATCCCCCACTCACCGCTGCCGGCCGCGGACTCACCCGCACCATCGGACTCGGCCTCACCGACGCAACAGGCTCCGCCCCAGCAAGAGGCTGCTCACTCGCTGCCGGAGACTGGACCATAACCTGAGGAACGGGCGGCGCCACCGGAGACGGCATCGCAGTTGAAACAGGCGGCGGACGACGGTACGTCCAGCGCAAACGGAATAACGCGCCCTCGGCTTCAACCTCCAAAACTCCCTCACGAAAATCCGAGTTCGCATCATGCGCCAACTCCAACGGAACCGTTTTTTGCGCCTCCAACATCACCTCTGGCGGATGCACGAGATTCGGCGTTGAACGCATTCGGACCCGCACGGGAAACGGCGCACGATTGATCAGTTGAAATCCTTCTGCGGGAAATCCGAGCACAGCCTCTTTCGCCGCTCCGCTCCACTCCTCCGTCCCTCGCTGCAACGCCACCGGGGCCAGCGCGAGCACTTGGAAGGAGGCCGGAACCTCCGAACGTCCCGGAAAAACGAGTTGCCCCCGATGCACGCCGCTCTGGCCTGTGTTCAGCACCAAACGTAACACCGCCTTCCCTCGGGATGGCACCACGACATGTCCGTCAGCGTCCAGTCCCTCCAACCGGAAAGGCCCTCGCGCCTCCGGCCGAACACGAACGTCCAACCCCGAATCATTCGTAACCGGAATCTCCAGCTCAAACGGTTGACCAGCCCACACCGGCTCTGTGACCAACGTTTCACGCGGCAACCCCAGCAAGACGGGGGGATCAATGATCTCGAGACGAACCGTGGCGGGAAACGAAACGCCCGCCCGATTTTTCACCGCAAACTCAAACACGTCCGAACGAATAGCGGGATCCTCAGGCGGCCGATACGTCACCGATGCCGTCGAAAGGTTGATTTTTTTCGGATCCGCCAACAGCCGCCCAGAGGCTGGAGGCCGCTTGATAATGAACTGCGCATCCACATCACCTTCCAGACACGCAATGTGAATCTCCGAATCCCGACCGCGTTTCACTCGCAACGGGTCCACTGTTCCAATGGCTTGCAAAACCTTGGCCGACGGGGGCAGAGGCTTCGGCGCAGCGGGGGCCCTGAGCCCAAGAGCCGCGACCAGCAACAATCCCCCCAAAAGGAACCTCAAAAATCCGTCATGAGCCCCCGCACGCATCACAATAGCTCCTTCAGCAACATCCTCGTCCCCAACACAATCATCAACGCTCCAAACCCAATCGTGAGACTGCGGTTACTCAAGCTCCGCAGCCAATCGGACGCGATGTAAGCCACCACCGCACCCCCGCAGCCCGCAAGCAATGCAACACGCCATTCGACAAACGCATTCCCCGTGTTCCGGTACGAAGCCGCAATCGACGTCAGAATGATGGCAGCCAACGAGGTGGCCACCGCTTGCTTCTGCGGCATTCCCAAAATCGCCGTGAACAGAGGCACCATAATCACCCCACCACCAACCCCTGCCAGCGCCGCAACCAAGCCGCTGACCGCACCAATCCCAAGACACGTCACCAAGTTCATCGCCGTCATATCCATATCATCATCAGGAACAAAGCCGCACCACCAGCTGTCTTGTCAAATCCTCGGGATTATCCGATGAACTCACCATCGCCACGTTGGTGTTCAAACAATCCGCCAACATCGCCGCAAGACGCGACGCCGTGTGCTTGCCCGCCTGACACGCCGCAATCCCCAGCGCGTACGTATTAATCTCCCCATCTTTCTTGCGCGGCAAATGCGCAATCGCCGAGGCCGGTAAAGCTTTCAACTTATCCGAAAACGAGAATGGACGGGACGGGCGCGGAATCTTGTGCCGCTCCATTAAGTCTTTCGCCAAAAGAAGGTTTCGAACGGTCGGGATGATGGCCACCAACATCACCGTCACCGGCGTGGTCTCCTGATCAAAGAGCAAATCAAGCTGGGCCGCCGCACGATTCAAATCCTTCGCCGCAATGTGATTGCCCAACTCAAAAATCCCCGCCTCCCGCGAAACCGGCACCATCGTTTCCACGTCATCCACCGTCACCGGCTCCTTGGATCCTCCCCGATACACCGTGAGCTTTTCCACGTTGTTCAAAATGGCCCGACGATCCGGCCCCGTTCGATTCACAAACACATCCAGCGCGTCCTCCTGAAACACCAGTCCTTGCGCCCGACACTCCGGCATCACAATCCGCTCCAAAACCACCTCCTGCCACCCGTCTTGCGAAGCATCCACAAGGTCGTGTACCGACACCTTCGCGATACGCGTCAGCGTCTTGTAAAAGCTCCGCCGCTTATCCACCTTTCCCGCACTCAAAAGGAACCGCGTTCCCGCATCCAACCCAGACTCCAAGGTCGCAACCAAGCGCTCACACGCGGAAACCACCGCCTCGCTCGAACCCGTTCGCGAGTCGTCAAAGAAGTTGCACCCCTTCAGCCACACAAACTTTCCCGTGCCAAAAAATCCGTACGTTCGTAACGCCTCATCCGCCGCTCGCAACCGCGCCACCGCGTCATCAACCGTCATGACCATTCCATCGATGACCTCGAGCGAAAACGCGTCCGCCCCCGGCGGCGTAAGCTTTTCAGCCAATGCCGCCGCCGACCGTTTCACCTCCGTCTCATCGGAACCAATCACCGCGTAGACTTGGCTCTCTTTCGCACTCGCTGCCATAAGACCAATCTATCGCTGCGAACGGGGCCGAACCAATCCACCTTTTTTGGTCGTCCCACCCACCACTCGCTCGACACATTCCAAGAAAGCCGCCGCAAGCCGGCCAGGCGGCCTTGCCCGCAAGACGAGGCAGCCCAGACGCCGCACCAACGCCGGCCCCGGGAGAGACGCGACGCGAAGGTTTCGGTCCCCGCCCAACACCGCCATCTCAGGCACCACCGCAATGCCCATCCCCGCCGCCACCAACGCGTGCAAAGTCTCCAACTCGCCCGTCTCGCAAACCACGTTCGGCTCGAATCCATTCCCTCGACACCACTCCAGCACACGCGCCTTCACGTTCCCCTTGAACAAGATAAAATCAGCCTCAGCCAGCCTCTCAAGCTTCCACCGAAGCGCCCCAGCCCCGCTAACCGACAACCCGCTCACCACCACAAACCGCTCCTCACACACCAACCGAAACTCGACGCGACTTCCCCCCGCCGGTGCTTGCACAAACCCAATCTCCGCCACCCCACGCTCCACCATCTCCGCCACCGTCGACGAAGAATCCTCCAGTAAGTTCAGACGAACATCCGGATGCGCTGCCCGAAATCCCGCCACCGCTCGGCTCAGCACCGACGCGCTGAAACTCGGAATCGTCGCAACACACAAAAGCCCCGAACCCGCCACGCCAGCCTCTCGCGCCGCCACAGCCGCCTGCCGCATACGACCAAGAATGTCTCTCGCCAACGGTAACAACGCCGAGCCCGCCGCCGTCAGAGACGCACCCCTCCGTCCGCGATTAAAAAGAACCGCCCCAACGGATTCTTCGAGATTCCGAATGGCCTGACTCAACGCAGACTGAGCAAGCCGCAGCCGAGCAGCGCCTGCCGTGAATCCGCCTTCCTCCGCAACTGCCACAAAATACCCGAGTTGATACGACTCCATCCAGCCATCCAATTTGGCGATTCCACCAATAAAAACAAACGATTACACCGATACCTCTCCGCACCCTATCATTCGCCCATGGACTCTGCCCCCCTCAACCCCATCCAGATGCTCCGGCCACATCGCCGCATCGAAGGCAACTCCGCCATCCTGCTCCCTTTTCAAGAAAATGGTGACGTCGATTGGAAAGGCTTCACAGACCACGTCGAGCGCACCGCGCGCGCCGGCCTCATTCCCGCCGTCAACATGGACACCGGCTACGGCAACCTCATCGACGATGCCACCCGCAAGGAAGCGCTCCGCCTCACCCACGCCACCTTGAACGGCGGACGCTACCTCGCCGGCGCCTTCGTGCGAGACCAACCGGGCGCGGCGTTCGACTTCGACGCCTACGCCGCACGAATGCACGAAATCCAGAGCGCGGGCGGTGTTCCCGTTATTTTCCAAAGCCACGGGCTCACCGGACAGCCCGACGATGCGATCGTTGCCGCGTACGAGCGCCTCGGCTCAGCCGCCTCCGAGTTTATCGGATTCGAACTCGGAACCATGTTCGCGCCTTTTGGCCGCATCTACTCGATGGACGTCTTTCGTGGCCTGCTCGGAGTTAAAAATTGTACCGGCGCCAAACACTCTTCCCTTCGCCGCGACCTCGAGTGGCAACGAATCGCTGTCCGCGATTCCGTGCGCCCTGACTTCCGAGTGTACACAGGCAATGATCTCGCCATCGACATGGTCATGTACGGAAGCGATTACCTGCTGGGCCTTAGCACATTCGCTCCCGACCTTTTCGCGCAACGCGACAAAGCGTGGCTCGAAGGCAATGCCGAGTTTTACACGCTCAACGACTGCCTCCAGTACCTCGGGTTCCTCACTTTCCGCGCCCCCGTCCCAGCCTACAAACACAGCGCAGCCATGTTCCTCAAACTCCGAGGCTGGATCGGCTGCGATCACACGCATCCGCAATCTCCAACCCGTCCCGAATCAGACCGAGAAATCCTAGCTGGCATCCTCCGGCAAATGGGCGTTGAGACGCCAACCGCACCGTAATTCGCTCAGTCGACGAAAACGGTCTCGTTCGAGACCAACAACCCTTGGCACAAACTCTCCCAACGATTCAGCGCCGCAACCTTGGGCGCTGGAGCGTCATGCGGCGGACGGCTCAGATACGCCCGCAAGAGCGTCATTTCCTCGGGCCTCGGCCCGCGCTGAAACAATGTTCGGAAGAGCGATCCAATCCGCGCCTCCTCCGTGCCCTCAGGTAGGCGCGACGCCACCGCGCGCGCTCGCTCCGCCAGAAAATCGTTGTTCATCAAATACAACGCCTGTTGCGGGACCGTTGTCTGAAAACGCTCCGGCGTCGAAGTGTCCGGACTCGCAAAATCGAACGCACGCAGCACGGACGGAACATCCTGGCGGTCCACAAAGGAATACACCGCACGCCGAAGCGGATAAGGCGCCTTCGTCAAAATCTCCGGACGCCCCCCCATCCGCGTATCAAGCTCTCCCCCGGCCGCCACCAAGGTGTCTCGCATCGCTTCAAACGTCAGCCGCCGCCGATTCTGTCGGTGAACCAACGCGTTCTCAGGGTCCTTCCCCTCCGCCGCCGCAACCCACTCAGAAGACTGTCGGTAGGCGTCAGACAGGACAATGGACCGAATTAGCGACTTACTGGACCACCCGCGCTGCATGAAATCCGCCGCCAACAACTCCAGCAAGGCAGGCACCGCCGGCGGCGCCGTCCGAACACCAAAGTCGCCCGGAGTAGACACCAACGGCCTCCCAAACAGCGCGCCCCAAACCCGATTCACATACACTCTCGCCGTCAGCGGATTCGCCGAACTCGCTATGGATTGCGCGAGTTCCAATCGACCGCTCCCCGCTTTCCACACCGGCCGCTCCCCGTCCGCCAGCACCTCCAAAAAGCGGCGAGGAACCGCTGGCCCCCGATTTCCCGGATTGCCACGAATGAAGACCACCGGTTCCGAAGGCTTCGCCCGATCGCGCAAAATAATAGCCCGGTCAGGGGCGCCTGGGTGTGTCCCCTCCAACACCTGCACAACCTCCATCAACTTCTGTTTCTTCTCTCGGTACTTTCGGGGAAATGCCTGCTCCACTTCTGCTTGCGTCAAGTTCATTGGCCCCGCTTCCTCGTCCATCCAGCGGCGAACCGACTCCGCATCTTCCTCAACCAAACGCTCCGGCATGGGTTTTCCCGCTTTTTCCGCCGCAGCCAAGGCCGCCTTCCACTTCCCATCCACCTCCATCACCACTCGCCCAACCAACTCTGCAACCGCCGGCAAACCAACCGCTTTCTCTTTGCTCAATACACGGTGCACCAGAGGATTCCATTTACCGCTCTCAGAATGACTCCGAAGCAACGGAACCAAATCCTCCCCATCCTTTACGCCCGCTTTCGCCACCTCCAACGCCGCCTTCCAAAACCCAAGAACCGCATCTGATGCAGAGGTTTCATCAACTTTTTTTCGCCACTTTTCCAACGGGAGAAGAACCACGCCGCGCTCCCCAATGAACGTGTCCATGTTGGTGGGTGCACCCTTTCGCATCTCTTCCACCGCCCACAAATATTTTCCCGTCTTCTCGCGAACCGTACGATTCAAAGCGCGTGCTTCCTCCGCCAACCCCTTCTCCACCGCGGCCATCTTCTCCGCGCGCTTCGCCAAATAATCCGCACGATCCGGGTTGTCCTCACGTTCGCGAATAATCTCAGGCTCCGTCGGAACCTCCGAACTGTTGAACACCCCGTACAACGAGTAGTAGTCCTTCGTCGGCACAGGATCGAACTTGTGGTCATGGCACCGCGCACAAGCCACCGTCAATCCCTGTAACCCGCGCATCACCACATCAATGCGATCATCAATGATGTCGTTGTTGTTATTCAAAAACGTCCGCCCCAACGTCAAGTAACCCAACGCCGGCAAAACGTCTCGGTCGGCATCCGGCAAACGATCCGCAGCAAGCTGCTCCAATATAAACCGATCAAACGGCTTGTCCGCGTTGTAGGCGGCAATGACGTAATCGCGATACGCGTAAGAATACAAAAACCGCGCATCCGCCGTAATCGGAACCGGCACGCCTCGGGTGTCCGCATACCGCGCCACGTCCAACCAATGCCTCGCCCACTTCTCGCCGAATCGCGGAGACGCCAGCAAATCATCCACCATCCGCGCATACGCTTCGTCGCTCGGCTCAGCCTCAAACTTTTCCACCATCTCCGGCGAAGGCGGGAGCCCCGTCAAATCGTACGCAAGACGCCGAACCTGCGTCCGTGCGTCCGCCCGCATCGCTGCGCCAACCCCCTGCGCCACACGAGCCTCCCCCAACACGCGATCGATGTCCGTCGCGCCCGAGCCTCCAACATGCGGACGCTTCACCGGTTGAAACGCCCAATGCGTTCGCGCCTTCGCCATATCGAGATGTGCCGCAGGCGCTGGTCCTCCCGTGCGCGGATCAGGCGCACCACGCCGCACCCACTCCACCAACACCGCAACTTTCTCCTGCGGAATCTGCGGGTCCTTCGGTGGCATTGCCAACTCAGGCGTCTCGTGTCGAACCGCCCGCACCAGCAAACTCTTGTCTGGTTGACCAGGAACCAATGCAGGCCCGGTGTCGCCCCCCTTCAACATCAACTCACGCGAATCCATCGCGAGGCCGCCCTTCGTTTTGTTCTCCTTCGCGCTGTGGCATTTGAAGCAATGCTCCGCTAGCACCGGACGCACCTTGCTTTCAAAAAACTCCGCGTCTTCTGCCGACAAAGATTCGGCTCCCAACGCCATCTGCGCCCACCGCACAGTCGCCGCCACCCACGCCCCGCTCACCCATCTCGTCGCACTCATGCCAACACCTCCCGAATGACGTTTCCGTGCACATCCGTCAGCCGAAAATCCCGTCCGGCATGACGAAACGTAAGGCGTTCGTGATCAAACCCAAGCAGGTGAAGAATCGTCGCGTGAAGGTCGTGCACATGCACCGGCTTCTCCACCGCGCGGAACCCGAACTCATCCGTCGCACCAAAGGTTGTTCCCCCACGAACGCCGCCACCCGCCATCCAAACGCTGAAGCCGTGATGATTGTGATCGCGACCGTTCACCTTGCCCGCGTTCGCTCCCGGCATGGGAAGCTCCACCACCGGCGTCCGCCCAAACTCGCCCCCAAACACAACCAACGTGTCGTCCAACATCCCTCTCTGCTTCAAATCTTTCAGCAACGCACCCAACGCTTGGTCACACTCCCGCGCCAACCGCCGATGATTCACCTCCAAATCGTCGTGACTGTCCCAAGGCTGTCCTGCCCCATGCCAAATCTGAATGAAGCGCACTCCCCTCTCGAGAAGCCGACGCGCCGTCAAACATTGCCGTCCATGCGTTCCACTCCCGTACATGTCCCGCACATGCTGAGGCTCTCGCGCCAAATCAAACGCGTCCGTCGCCTCCATCTGCATGCCAAACGCCAGCTCAAATGATTGAATCCGCGCGTCCAACGCACCGTCGCCTGGCCGGGAGTCACGGTGCATCCGATTAAACGCCTGAATCAAATCCAACTGCTCGCGCTGTCCCCGCACATCCAACGAGTGGTTCCGAACATTCTCCACCAACTTTTCCAACTCGGTGTGCTTCATGTCCACATGCGTGCCCTGCAAAATCCCCGGAAGAAACGCGGACGTCCAATTCGGTGCACCGCCCGTCGGATAACCGTTCGGACAGAGCGTCATAAACGCCGGCAAGTTCTGGTTCTCCGTCCCCATCCCATACGCCACCCACGAACCCATGCTCGGACGAGGCAATCGCGGCTCACCGCAGTTCATGAGCATCAAGGATGGTTCATGGTTCGGCACATCCGCCTGCATCGATCGCAACACCACCATCTCGTCGGCACTCTGAGACACCGTCGGAAAGAGTTCGCTAATCTCCAACCCGCTCCGTCCGTGCTTCGAGAACGCGAACGGCGACGCGAAAAGTGTCCCCGTCTTGCGCTCCGTTTTCAGATTCCCCGAAGGCAGAGGCTTTCCGTGCTGACGGGTCAGCTCGGGTTTCGGGTCAAACGTGTCCACTTGCGACGGTCCCCCATTTGCAAAGAAATGGATCACGCGCTTGGCCTTGCCCGTGAAGTGCGGCTGCCGCGGCTGCAAAGGGGATGCCGACGCTGTGGGGCCTGCGGCGAGGCCCGCATCCCGTAAAAGACCGGCCAGGCCGAGCATTCCCATACCCATGCCGCACCGTTGCAAAAATGCTCGGCGAGGGAGGCACCGAAACTCTGAGGAAAGATTGGTCGGAGTCATGTTGTTGTCCGCGGTCTTTCCATGGAACGACCCTTGCGGCACCCTTCTTTTTAGCCTCGGTTATCGCGGCGTGGAAACCTTTCCTCCCACATGCACCAGCACCCGATTGCCCGCCGATCCTTCTGTCAAAAGGCCCTCATGGTCGCGCTCGCTCCAGTAGGGTTCCGAGGTTCCAACACTTACGCAAAACTTTCCGGTCCGGTTGCGGATCGTCCCGATTGGTCGTCTCTCTCGCGGTACAACGGGAGATTGACCCGAAAGGAGTTTGAAGAGCGCCTTCGCACGCTGTTTCTCGCCGACAGCGAATCCCTGCGCCTCTTTGAGGTTTCCGACAAATCCGTGCGGGTTCCAACGGGAGACCCCGACGCACCGTTCGCTGAGGTTGACTTTCGCGGCCCTCATGAGCCAACACCGGAAGAGCCTGGAACCGCTGGGTTTCCCGCTTGGAAACCGATTGCCTCGTTGCCCCCCTCTCCGGTTGACCGACCCCTCGAAGGGCTCCACATCGCACTCGATCCCGGACATATCGGAGGATCTTGGGCGGAGATGGAGGCACGACACTTTCGCATCGGAAAAACGCGGCCCGTGCGGGAGGGCGAGATGACGCTTCGCGTTGCACAACGCCTCGAGAAGCTTCTCCGCGCGCTGGGCGCAAAGGTCTCCCTCGTGCGAAAATCGCTCTTCCCCACCACCGACAAGCGCCCAAGCTTTTTCAGTAAGCTGCTGAAAAAGGACGAGGAAGGGAGCAAGTTCGATAGCGCGCGGTTAAAGAGCCAAAGCGAACTCCTCTTCTACCGCGTCAGCGAAATCCGGGCGCGCGCGGAGCTGGTGAACCGGAAAATTCAGCCTGACCTTGCCGTTTGCCTGCACTTCAACGCCGAAGAGTGGGGCGAGCCGAATCGGCCGAAACTTTCCCAAGAGAATCATCTGCACCTTCTCGTGAACGGCTGTTACCACGCCTCAGAACTCGAGAAGGACGACATCCGTTTCGAGATGCTCATCCAAGCCTTTGGCGGCATGGTAAACGCCTCCATCGCCGCCAGCGACGCCGTCGCCCGCTCACTCGCCAAAGCAACCAACCTGCCTCCCTACACCTACAAAGGACGCAACGCCGCGCGAATCGGAGAATCAGGGTTCGTTTGGACGCGTAACCTTCTGGCAAATCGTCTGTACCGCGTGCCAACCCTCTTTCTCGAACCGTATGTGATGAATAGTCAACCCGTCTGGGAACGCATCCAAGCGGGCGACTACGAAGGAACCAAATCCGTAGGCGGACGGGTGCAACCCTCGATTTTTAAGGAATATGCCGATGCCGTCGCCAACGGGATTGCGGACCATGTGCGGTCCGTGCGCAAAACGGTCTGACTAGCGACGCCCCTTGCGCGTGTTCATGGAAAGAATGGACGCGCCATGCGTCACCCAGCCGCTACCTCCCGTAATCACGCGGCGAACAGGTTCGCCCGTCTCAGGATCCTTCGTGAGCGGCGGATCACTCATCTTCTGCTGCACCTCAAACTGGCGCGGCTTCTTTTTCGGATCTTTCGGAATCGTTTCGTAAACGTAGGTAGCCATGGTTTTGTCCTCGGTGAACGCCAGCACAACGACAACGCGCAGCCAGCACGCGCTTAAATTGGTTCGTCATCCGCCACGGTCAACCCTGTCTCCGTCGATCCCGAAACTTTAATCCCCTCACGCATCAGCTCGGACCGATTGAGCCGGACGAAACGCGTCCGCTCGCACCCGCGTCGCGAAGGCTTCCCCCGAACACGCACGAAGCGCTTCAAGCCCAACAGTGCGAAGCTGCCTTCCGTCCGCTTCCCACGCTACTCGGGTTTCCTCAATTTTACGCATGACGGAGTGGTCAATCAGACTCGTCTCGGAAACATCCAATACCACCCCAACCGTTTCCCGGCCCAACCTCGCGCGAAGCGACAGCCAGTTGCTGAACATCAAAGGTCCCGTCAACGAGAGAAGAACCGCACCATCCTCCTCGTGGCGCCGGCACCTTACCGTGAACGGGTTGCCCGAAACCCAGCGCACACTGACCACCCATTGCACCACAACACCCGCTGCCACACCCAGCAGCAGGTCCGTCGCGAGCGTCACGGATACCGTGGTCAAAAAGACAGCGAACTCTGCGCGACCCGTGCGGAACATTGCCAAAAACTTCGTCGGCGCCGCCAACTGGATTCCCGTGAAAACCAAGAGCGCCGCTAAGGCTGACAACGGGATGCGATTGAGAACCGAAGATGCAACTAAAACAATGATCATCAGAAACATCCCGTGCAGAAAGTTCGACCATCTCGTTCGCGCTCCGTAATCCCGATTCGCAGATGAACGCACGATTTCACTAATCATCGGAATCGCGCCGACACACGCGCCAATCGTGTTCGCCACCCCAACCGCCAAGAGGTCCCGATTTAAATCCGTCCGGCGTTTCCACGGGTCCAACAAATCCACCGCATTCGCGCTCAACACCGATTCCAAACTCCCAACCACCGCCAGCATCACCACCCATTTCCATCCTTCCCACGCTCCCAAACCCGAAAAATCCGGTCCGCTAAACCCGTCGGCCAGCCGCTCCGGAAGGTGAACTAAACGCGTCTGCGGAACATCCGTGATCGCCGCCGCAACAACCGCAAACCCCACCACCCAAAGAGGCGCGGGAATCCTGCGCACCCACACGGTCGATACCCGCGAATGGACCACAAGGACTAGCAACCCGCCGATTCCAATCGCCGCTGACGCCGCCTCCATCTGCTTGAGCGTCGAAGGTAGCGCCCCCATCAGCGCAAAAAAACTGCCCCGAACAGGCGTTCCCAGCAACAGAACGTGCAGCTGTTTGGAGACAATGATGAGACCAATCGCGACAAGCATCCCATGCACCGCGGGCACAGGGAAAAACTCGCCCAACCGACCCAACTTGCACACCCCAAGAAGGATCTGCAACCCGCCCGCCACCACAGCGAGACCCAGCATTTTCTGGTATCCCTCAAACGTCGCCAGCGCAGGGTCCCCCACCGTCTCCGGTGTCATCGCCGTCACGGCACCCAACACAATCGCAATCATCCCAGCAGCCGGCCCCTTAATCGTCAGCTCCGAGTGGCTAATAAAAGGAGTCACCAACCCGCCAATGATCGCCGTCAACAAGCCAGACACTGCCGGACAACCGCTCGCAACCGAAATCCCCATGCAGAGAGGCAGGGCAATCAAGAACACCAGAAAACCCGACACCGCATCGCGTCGCAAATGCCTCAAAAAGTCCGGATACCTCCCGGACGGCACGTCTTCCAATCCGAAGATGCTCATGAAATGCGCAAGTGTTTTCCGGAGAACCATTCAAGACGCCGTCCAACATCGGGCGCGGAGGCGGACCAACCAGAGGTTCGATGTTCCGGGGGGAAACACGATGCCAGCACGGTTTGGAACGAGTTCATTTTCACAGTTGGCTATTTAGCGCTCCCCCGAGTCTTCGTTCCAATAGACCTTTTGTGCCCAATCGTTCTGTTTTATAAAACGATGGTGAGTTTCTTGAACTATCACCATCTTCGGTATTTCCGCGCCGTCGCAAACGAGGGAACCTTAACCCAAGCGGCCGCACGGCTTAACCTCTCCCAGTCCGCCCTCAGCACCCAACTGCGCAGCCTCGAAGACGGCCTCGGACAACCCCTCTTCGATCGTCAGGGTAAATCTCTCGTGTTGAACGAAGCCGGACGAATCGCGCTCAAATACGCGGAATCCATTTTTAGTGCCGGCGAAGAAATGGTGCAGGTCCTCAGAAACGGGACCGCCGGTCGGCAACAAATCATTCGCATCGGATCCGTCGCCACGCTGTCACGAAACTTTCAACTCGGCCTCATCAAGCCCCTCCTCCGCCGCACGGATGTCGAACTCATCCTGCGTTCCGGAAATCTTCGCGATCTCCTCGCCCAACTCCGAGCCCATACGCTCGACGTCGTCCTCTCAAACCTCCCCGTTCGCCGCGACGCCGAAACGCCATGGCACAGCCGCCTGCTCGACGAACAACCGGTCAGTCTAGTGGGCCCCCCCACCCGAAGACGCACCCGATTCCGTTTTCCTCAAGACCTCCAAGACACCCCTCTGGTGCTCCCAAGCCTCGATAGCAACATCCGTGTCTCCTTCGACCTGCTCCTCGAACAACACGGCATCCAGCCCATCATCGCTGCGGAAGTCGACGACATGGCCATGCTCCGCCTCCTCGCCCGCGAAGGCGCCGGCCTCGCCCTCGTGCCTCCTGTCGTCGTCGCAGGCGAACTCCAAAGTCGCGTCCTCGTCGAACGGTGCCGCGTGCCCCAAATCAAAGAAAGTTTCTACGCCATCACCCCGTCCCGCCGGTTTCCAAACCGGGTCCTGAGCGAGATTCTCGGAAACAAATCAGGGTCAAAAGGGCCCGATGCCTGATTGCGCCAAGCAAACCGTAGGTGATTTTCCAGACTCGCCATGCCCCGACCCGTGCAGTAGCTTCGAGGTTTGTTCGTGCGCGTCTGAACATGAGTGATTCCGTCTCCAATCGAAACCGCTGGCTCGCTTTGCTAACCCTCCTTGTCGGAATGGGTTTTAGCGCGTGCGCTACCGCAAACTACTCATCCGATTTCTCCCTGCACAACCCGCGCACCGCCCAAACGCTGAGCGGCGACCAAAAAAGCCTTTTCGGCCCGCGCTCAGGTCAGTACCGGTACGACAAACGCATGGTGGAAGCCGCGCAAATCGCTGCCGCCCGCGCCCGCGCTCACAGCACCTACAGCTGCTGGCGCTACGTCAAAAACGCGCTCCTCGACGCCAATCTCGTCGATTCGTACCCCAAGACTCGGTACGCCAAAGAAGCAGGCGACGAACTCCAACGATTCTACGGCTTTAAACGCATCAGCATCCCCAACAACGACCCTTACCGCGCTCCAGAAGGTGCGGTCCTCGTTTACGGCGGAAAAGGCCCGGGCCACGTCGAGTTCCGGACTCGCGCTGGGTTCGTCAGCGATTTCATCTCCGAAAAGCCCTGCCCGCGCCCCCTCATCGGCGTCTACATCAAACCCAAGGTCTAACCACGACCCTCGCCCTCCATGGCAGACCCTCATTCGCAAGGTCCGCGTGGTATCAAAATCAGAGCCGTCCCCAACGCTCGCAAAACCGCTTGGGACGGTAAACACGGCGACGCTTGGAAACTCAAAGTGGCCGCGCCCGCCCTCGAGGATCGGGCGAACACCGAAATCCTCCGATTCGTCGCCGAGATGATGGGGGTCTCGCAAAAGTCTGCCTCCCTGTTGTCCGGACAAAAGTGCCGCGACAAAGTCGTCGCCATCGCCGGATTCAACCCTCAGGAAATCGAGAGCCGCATCGGTTAACAAAACTTCCAGCACGCCGTCTCGAAACTGCGTGAACTTTTTGCGGCAAATGAACGCGGGTGCGGCATCCCATTCAACGTGTCACCGATGCCCGAAAATGAGTCTTCCCCAGAACACGCCGAGTTTCTCCGACTCTACTCGGTCAACGAAGCCCCCCTGCGCGCCTTCGTTCGCTCCATGCTGCCTTCCCGCCATGAAGCCGACGAAGTCATGCAAGAAGTCGTCGTCGCACTTTGGCGCCACTTCAAGGCCGCCACCCACTTTCGCCCATGGGCCTACGCCGTGGCACGCAATCAAGTCCTCATGCACCTGCGCCGACGCGCCCGCGACCGCCACCTTTTTGACGAAGACCTCCTCTCGCGTCTCGCTGAACGCCAATCCACCCTCAACGAGCGCCATGACACCCAGCGCGAAGCCCTCGCCCTCTGCCTGAACCGGCTTCCCACCCATCACCGAGAGCTCGTTCTCTCCGCCTACCACCCCGACACCCAAATCCAAACCTTGGCGGAATCCCGGGGCGAAACCGCCATGTCCCTCTACAAACGCCTCCACCGCATTCGCATCGCCCTTCTTGCCTGCGTCAGAAAAGCCCTCGCACAGGAGGAACTCGCATGAACCCCAGTTGGCCAATCCTCATCCAACAGTACATCGCCAACGACATCAGCGATGACAATGCCCGCGCACTCGAACGCCAGCTCAAGGAAAACGCCGCCCTCCGCGACCTGTACCTCGACGCCGTTCATCTCGACGCAGCCCTCGCCGCCACCGCAGAAGCCGCGGCGATGGCGCGCTCACTCGCTGCCCCCCCGCCGCCCACCCCCGTCCAACCCGCGACCGCCATCAGACAACCCGCGCGCATCGCCCTCGCCGCCATCGCCGCCCTCTTCACCCTCCTCCTCACTCTCTGGCATCAACACACCCGCGCCGGCGTCGAGTTCGAAGTCCTCCGCCTGTCAGACCACTCCAACTCCCCATGGAAACCGGGGACCCGACTCCGAAAATCGAACATCCTCTGGCCCCAAGGCTCCCTCGAAATCCGTCTCTCCTCCGGCGTCACGCTCACCATCAACGGCGCCGCACAACTCCACCTCGTCTCCCCCATGGAGGTCCGCCTCCGCGCGGGACGAATCACTGCTGACGTCGGCGAACGCGGCAAAGGCTTCCTCATCGAAACCAACGACTACCGCATCGTCGACCTCGGCACCGTCTTCGGCGTCGACGCCGCTCCCTCAGCAAAAACGGATGTCGTCGTGTTCAACGGACAAGTCGAAGTCCACGAGAAAGGATCTTCCCAACCCAGCCTCCTCCTCAGCCAAGGGGAAGGCGTTCGGCTCGAACGCAATCGCCGAACCTCCCGCATCGTCAGCGTCAACGGACCCGACGACCCCCGCGCGTGGTCTGCCAAAAGTCACCCGCCCGAAAACACCCTCATCACCGCCGTCAGCGATAGCATGAGCGCCGATGAAGCAGGTGCCGCCAAATGGCCGTCCTTGCGCAACTTCTATCGCATCGTCCCAAACGGACTTCGCAATGGCGCACTCGCTTTCGCCGACACCCTCGACGAATGGTCCGACGTTCCGCCAGACCTCATCGGAGCCGACCAAGTCCGAACGTTTGCCGTCGACCGGTACAACTGGTGGATGCGGCTCACCCTCGAGATTGCGCAGCCTGCCGAACTGTTTGTCCTCGTCGACCGACGCAACCCCGTCCCCGCTTGGGTCCGAGAATCCTTTGCGCCCACTGGCTACTCAATGACGCTCGATTTCAAACCCGACCAAGCGCGCGGAACCGTCGTCCGACGCTTTCCGTACGACGTGTGGAGTCGGCGCGTGGAGTCTCCTGGAACCATCACGCTCGGCGCGCCCTACGAAAACCCTCCGGCTGACAGGAAAAGTTTCAGCCCCAACAACATGTTCGGCATTGCCGCCCGTCCTCTGCGCTAATTTTGTCCTGTCATTTTTTGAACCGTAACCTCCATCCATCTGCCAACCAATCTCTTGCGACTTATCATGAATCCCTCCCTCACCCGCCGGCATCTTCTCCGCAGCTCCACCGCTTGCATCGCGCTCCCCTTTCTAGAATCACTCGGCTTCCGGCGATTCGCGCGCGCCATCGAAACTCCCAAACGTCCGAAACGCGCGATTTTTCTCGCGATGGGCTGGGGCGTGACGAACGAAACATGGTTCCCCGACCCCCAAAAAACGGGCTCCGAATGGACTCTTTCCGAGGGACTAAAGCCGCTGTCAAAGTTTCAAAAAGACATCACCGTCGTGCAAAACTGCTACCACCAGTTCTCCACCGACGGTCATCAAGGCAGCACGTTCTGGCTCACCGGAGCCAACCGGCTGGGCGTTCCCGGGCGGAGCTTTAACAACACCATCTCCGTCGATCAAATGGCCGCGGAACAGTTCGGCCGTGATACCCGTTTCGCTTCCCTCGTGTTGAGTAACCCAGGCGGCGAGGGAGGGCACGGAGGCTCCGTCTCATGGAACCGACAAGGGAAACCAGTCGCCGAAATTCAAGACCCCGTCGCCGTTTTTCACAAACTGTTCTCCGACGAGAAAACCCCTCTGGCGCAGCGACAAGCAGACATCGCTCGTCAAAAAAGCGTGCTCGATACGGTCATGGAAGAAGCGCGCGACGCTGCACGCGGTCTGGGAAAAGAGGATTCCGATAAGCTCGCCGAATACCTCGACTCCATCCGCGAGATTGAGGTGCGTCTCACCAAGGATGCCGAATGGCTCACCGTACCCAAAGCGAAGCCGCAATCTCCTGTGGCAGAACCTAAAAAGGGACTCTCCGGTGAGCAAGAGGTCCGGCTCATGTACGACCTCATGATCACCGCGTTCCAAACCGACGCCACCCGTGTCATCGCGTACAAGCAGCCGGTAAACTCGCTCCTCCGCAGCCGTGGCGTGAACCTCGAAGGCCATAGCATGAGCCACTACGACATGGGCCCACGCAAGGAAGCGAGTCAAACACGGGACCGCTGCCAATCCGAACTGCTCGCCTATTTCATCGACCGACTAAAACAGTCACGCGAGCCCGATGGCTCCTCCCTCTTCGATCACGTCAGCCTGACCCTCGGCACAAATATTCGAACCGGCCATATGCTCGACAACTGTCCGACCGTTTTGACGGGCGGCGGTGCGGGCATCCGCCTCGGACAACACGTGGTCATGGAGGATCCCAAAACCCCCCTCTGCAATGTGTGGCTCACTCTCCTTCATGGCCTTGGAATCTCCGCACCCTCTTTCGGCGATAGCACCGGCGTGATTCAAGCCCTCAGAGCGTAAACCGTCGCAACGCCTCCACGCGTCCCGCACCCCCATGCCACCAACTCGCCCTCATACCCTGCGTCTACGCGTCCTCGCACTTCTCAGCGCCGTTGGTGTCAACACGCCGGCCGTCGAACCAACCATCGCCCAAATGCCGGAGTCTCAACGAGGCTTCCTCAAGGAGTACTGCCTCGCTTGCCATAACGCCGACAAACAAAGCGGCAAAATGCGCCTCGACGATATCCCGTTCACCATCAACGACCTTCCAACCGCAGAGAAATGGCAGAAGATTCTCGCGACCCTCAACGCGGGTGAAATGCCGCCCGAAGACAAAAAGCAGCCGAACGCCGAGGAGAAGACCGCATTCCTCGAAACGCTTTCCCGCGAAATGGTGATAGCGCGCAAGGCATTGGCGGACACCGGAGGAACCATCACGCTGCGCCGACTCAACCGGCGGGAATACGTGAACACCATGCGAGATCTGCTCGACGTCGAGGTGAACGCCTTCGATTTGCCCAGCGACGAAAACAGTTCCGCGTTTGATACGGTCGGTTCAGGCCTTTTCTTCTCGAGTGACCAGTTTGAACAGTACCTCAAACTCGCGCGGAGCGCCCTCGACGATGCGCTCATCACCGGTCCAAAACCCGAACGAAAAACCGTTCGAATCGAGAGTGAAGAAACCGCGAACCGCGAGGTTCGGGCCGATCTCGAACGTACCCGAAAAAGCCTCGCGAAAATCAATGCGTGGCGCGCCTCTGGCCAACCGGCGAAAGAGTTTGGTTTCGGCGACGATGTCGATGCCGGACTGAACGAAACCGTGCTGAGAGGAGCACACCTCAAAGCCACCACCTACCTCGATAATCCCCTCTCACTGACCGGCTCCATCACACCTTACTCGCCGTTCCCACAACACCTGACCATCCCGAGCAACGTGCCGCCAGGGAAGTACCTTATACGAACACGAGTTGCCTTTCCTGACCCTGGCACAAGCGGCCCACGATTCATCGAGTTCGGCGCGCAAGGCGACCAGGGTTGGCCATCAGAACTCGCTCTGCTGGCATGCCACCCCGTCTCGGGGACTCCAGAGCGACCGGAAGTGTTCGAGTTCACCGTCAACGTGTCACGAACGGGACGGCGCGTATTCGCCGTTCGCGAACGCATCCACAACAGGCCAGTGGGTCAGGATCAACAGCGATTTTTCATGAACACCGGCGTTCCGATGGATACACGCCAAAAGCGGCCCTTCTCTTTCCATCCACGGCTCTGGGTCGACTGGATGGAATGGGAAGGCCCCTTGGTCGATCAATGGCCGCCCCGTTCTCATCGCGCAGTGCTCGGTGATCTCTCGGAAACTGAAAAGCCTACCGCTGAGGAGGTTCGTTCCGCACTCCAAACGTTCGCTGCGCGTGCATTCCGAGGTAAAGAGGTGCGGCCGACATTCGTCGACCGCCTGATGGCTCATTTCGAGGAACGCACGAAAGCCGGTGAACCCTTTCTTCAAGCCATCAAAACGCCGCTCTCCATCATCCTCGCATCACCCCGTTTCCTCTACATCCTCGAGCCCTCAGAGCGAAGCGACGAAGCCCCACCCCAACGCTCCGCATTGGGCCTCGTCACCCTCCCTCCAACCCAACGAACCCAGTCGAAAACGGAGGACAGCGCATCTCCCCCCTCTCAGCGCGTTCCACTGACCAACGCTGAACTCGCCAACCGCTTATCGTATTTCCTCTGGAGCGGCCCGCCCGACGAACGGCTCATGGACCACGTTCACTCTGGCCGAATCGGCACCATTTCACTGATGTCGACCGGATATGAAAACGAAGTGGACCGCATGTTGGCCGACCGAAAGGTCGAACGATTCATCGCCGGATTCGTGCACCAATGGCTTCACATGGCGCGCCTCGATTTCTTCCAATTCAATGCGCGGCTCTATCCGAAGTTCGACGAGAGCCTACGGAACTCGGCCCGAAAAGAGGTCTATGAAACCGTGCGAACCATCCTCGCAAATGACCTCCCGCTCGATTCGCTGTTGAAGGCCGACTTTGTAGTGGTGGACAACCTTCTGGCGGACTACTACGGCCTCGCTGGCGTTCACGGGAGCGCGTTCAGGAAAGTGGCCGTGCCCGAGGGAATGCCGCGCGGCGGCCTTCTCGGGATGGCGGCCATCCTCGCTATGGGATCCGATGGTGAGCGCAGTTCCCCCGTTGAACGCGGCGCGTGGGTTCTTCGAAAGTTGCTTCACGACCCGCCCCCACCCGCGCCGGCCAATGTTCCGCAACTTTCGCGATTCGGCGAAAAGCTGATGCCCGCCCGAGATCTCCTCACGGCGCATCAGGAACAGCCGCAGTGCGCACAATGCCACCGACGAATCGATCCCATCGGATTTGCGCTGCAGAACTTCGACGCCGCAGGCCTCTGGCGAGAACAAGAGTACGCGGAGTTCTATGGCGGCACGTGGAAGGCCGTGAAAAAAAAGGAACTCTTCGCCATCGAGGCCGATGGCAAACTTCCGAACGGGGTCCCTTTTCACGGCTTTCACGGTTTACGAGATGCCGTCGCAGATCAAAAAGACGCTTTCGCCCGAGGTCTCATCGAAAGCCTCATTGAGTACGCCCTCGGCCGGCCCTGCGGGTTCTCAGACCATCAACTCGTCGAGACCATCCTCAAACGGCACAAAGAAAAGGGCATGACGCTCCGCAGCATCATCCACGCGCTCGTCGAAAGCCGCGAGTTTTGCACGAAATGAATGGCCCATCCGCATGAACACAAATCTTCCCCGCCGCCGCTTCCTCCGGAGTGCCTCCGCCTGCATCGCCTTGCCGTTCCTTGAATCGCTCGGCTTCCGCCGTTTCGCAGCGGCCGCACCGATGAACGCGCGTCCGAAACGACTCATCTTCCTCGCGTTCGGGTGGGGAGTGACCCGCGAGACCTGGTTTCCCGACACCCAACAAATCGGCGCCGACTATACCCTGCCCTCAGGACTCGCACCCCTCGCTCGACACAAGAAATCCCTCACCCTCATTCAGGGCTGCTCAAACAAGTTCAGCAACGAAGCGCACTGGGGCAGCACGTTCTGGCTCACAGGCGCGAACCGCTATGCGCAACCAGGACAAAGCTTTTCGAATAGCGTTTCGGTCGATCAGGTCGCAGCAACGCATCTGGGAAAAGAAACGCGTTTCCCCTCGCTCCAACTCGGAACGACGGACGCGACCGAACAGGGACATGGCCCCGGCCTCTCACTGGCATGGGATGAACGGGGTAAACCAATCGCCGGTATCGACCATCCCCTTCACCTCTTCCACCGGCTCTTCTCCGCTGAATCCACGTCGCTTGCGGAGCGCGAAGCGCAACTCGCTCAGAAACGGTCCGTGCTCGACCTACTCGCCAATGACCTGCGCCGACTCCAGCGGAACCTCGCCAGCCAGGATCGCCAAAAGGTGGAGGAGTACGCCCAGAGCATTCGCGATATCGAAACTCGCCTCAGCCGCGACGCGCAGTGGCTCGCGGTGCCGAAGGCCAAAGCACCGTTCGACGCCCCTCGCGAAAAGCTGGCGGGACGCGAGGAAATCAAGGCGATGTACGACTTGATGATTGCGGCGATGCAAACCGACGCGTCACGCGTGTTCACCTACCGGCAGCCGGTCAACTCGTTGTTGAAGGACATCGGCGTGCCTTACACGGGTCACGATCTGAGCCACTACGAGCGGTCACAAGGTGATCGGATGGAGTTTTCGCAAAGACGGGACATTGCTCAAAGCGAGATGCTTGCAAACTTCATCGACCGCCTGAAAGAAACCAAGGAGTCCGACGGTTCAAGTCTCTTCGATCATGTGACCCTCGGCTACGGCAGCAACATCAGCTCCGTCCATTTCTTGAACAACTGCCCCACCCTACTCGCAGGCGGCGGAGCAGGGATCCGTCTCGGCCAACACCTCGTACTGCCCAAAGGCACTCCCCTGTGCGACGTCTGGCTCACGCTGCTCCACGGCCTTGGGATTACCTCCGAACGGCACGGCGACAGCGTAGGCCCAGTAAAACAGCTGCTCGCCTAAAGCCCCGCAAGACGTTGCCAATGAGACGGCTATGGATACCTGTGTTGCTCAGTTTTTTGAGCGCCAATTCGCTTGTCGGCGCGGAGACGACTCCAACGGTGTGTCTGGACGAACAACACCGCGGGTTGCTGCGCGACCACTGCGTCCCCTGCCACAACGCGGAGAAGCAGAAGGGAAATCTTCGTCTCGATACCATTGCTTTTACGATGGATACCGTGGCGAACGCCGAGCTGTGGCAGAAGATTCTCAACGCGGTCAACTCCGGTGATATGCCGCCCGAGGGTGAGAAATCGCCACAACCCGAAATCAAAACCCGCTTTCTTGAAGCCCTCGCTCATACGCTCGTCGATGCTCGGCGCGTCCTCTCAGATTCGGGCGGAAAGTCCATCATCCGGCGCCTCAATCGACGCGAATACGCGAACACGCTGCGTGACTTGCTCGGGGTTCCTATCGATGTAAGCGACCTTCCCCCAGACTCCGGTGGCGGTTCGTTTGACACGGTCGGCTCGGCTCTCTTCCTTTCGAGCGACCAACTCGAACGCTATCTCGCAATCGGTCGCCGTGCACTCGATGACGCCTTCGCGCTCCATTCCGTCAGTCCCGAATCTCTGAAACTTCACTCCGAAACGGAGAAGGTCGCGGAAGCACAGCTCAAAGGAGCCGTCGACTATCTCACCAAGAAGGTCGCCCCGTACCATGCGTGGACCGCTGCGGTGGATGCTGCCGCCCAACGGTTTGAGAATCACGAGCTGGCTGAGTCCATTCTGGCTCAATCCGAGGTCCAGAAAGATCCACGGAGATTCTACCGTCAATGGGCTGAGCTTACCGGAGCTCCCCCGCCAACCGAGTTTGGGTTCAAGGACGCTGCGGAGGGTGAGGGAGTGAAGCAACAGTTCGACGAAGAAACTCAACACGTTCGACAATACTTCGCGTTACCGCACGTCGACAGGGGCTCTTACCTCTTCGTTTTCATTGTTCGTCCCCAAGAACAGCTCGTCGCTCCAAAGAACTGGCCCCCCGGTCGATACCGGATGCGCATTCGGATCGCTGCGCTGCCCGATGTTCCTAAAGAAAGGCATTTTATCGAGGTGGGCCATCCGAGTCAGCCCGGCGCATTCGATCTCTTCAGCGCCCATCAGATCACGGGAACCCTCGATGACCCGCAAACACTCGAGATTCCAATCACGCTCACCAGCACCGGCAGCCGTAAGTTTGCGGTCCGAGAAAAACGTCAAAACTCCCGAGAGCAAGAGGTCGCGCTCGCCGTGCTCTACAAGCGAAAGCACAACACATGGTACCCGCCCGCGATGTGGATCGATTGGATGGAACTGGAGGGTCCCCTCGAACCCGAAACCGTTCCCGACGTGTTCCGCGATGCGCCTCTGCGCGAACTGCTCGAAGACTTCGCCACGCGCGCCTTTCGCGGAAAAGCGCCAGACCCCGAGTTCGTCGATGGGCTAATCGCCCATTACGAGCGTCAACGCGCCGCCGGCGCGCCCCATCCACAGGCGCTCAAAGACACTCTCAGCGTCATCCTCGCTTCGCCCAACTTTCTCTACCTCGCCGAGCCCAAACCCGACGGTCAACGCGTGCCTCTGACGCCCACCGAACTGGCATCACGTCTCTCCTACTTCCTCTGGAGCGCGCCCCCAGACGCCCAACTCCTCAGCGCAAATCTGAACACGCCAGAGGCTCTCGAATCCGAAGTGTCGCGCATGATGGTGGACCCTCGCACTCAGGCGTTTATCACCGGCTTCACGCACCAGTGGCTAGGCCTCGAACGCCTAAACTTTTTTCAGTTCAACACGCGACTGTTCCCTGAGTTTGACGACAGCTTAAAATCCGCCGCGCGGGCTGAAGTTTATGAAACCTTCGGCCACTTGCTAAAAACAAAGGGCAGCCTCACCCAGCTTCTGAAGTCGGACTCCGTCACCGTAAACGGCCTGCTCGCTCATTTTTATGGGATCTCGGGCGTCACCGGCGACGCTTGGCAATCAGTCTCGGTTCCTTCCCAGTTGCACCGCGGAGGGCTGCTCGGAATGAGTGCTATTCTGGCGATGGGTGGAAACGGCGAACAAACCAGCCCGGTCGAGCGCGGCGCATGGGTGCTCCGCAAATTGCTTCACGATTCGCCACCACCAGCGCCACCGAACGTCCCGCAACTCAGCCGTCTCGCCGATAAACCCCTGTCGCCAAAAGAGCGCGTCATGGCCCATCAAGAAGAGCCCCAGTGCGCGAGCTGCCACCGCAAAATCGACCCGATCGGATTCGGCCTCGAAAACTTCGACGCCATCGGCCGATGGCGGGAGACCGAGACCTACACCAAGCACCCCGGCGGCCGCAAAGCGTGGCCGATTGAGCCAGCGGGAATCTTGCATAACGGTCCGTCGTTTCGGGATTTCGAAGAATTGCGGACCATCGTTGAAACAAAATCGGCTGCTTTTGCGCGGAGCTTTGCCGAAGCCCTCATCGAGTACGCCCTCGGCCGCCCCTACAGCTTCACCGACCGCGCGCTGGCCGATGAAATGGTGGCCCACGCCGCTCAGCAAAACTTCGGACTCCACGCCTTCATCCAAACCCTCTGCAACAGCGAAGCGTTCCGAAATAAATGATCTGCGCGGTAGACACAGCAGCTCTGATGTTCCGCTCCGCAACAAATCTGCATCGGGACACCGGAAACATCTCGTCGACGTCGACGCTCTCACGAATCAGAAATCATGACCCGCGGGCGTACCTGCCCATCTGGCTGAATCAGTTCTGCTTCAGCACCTGAATCGCGTCGGCAATGACGTAGCCATCCGCCCCCGCATTGGTGATTCGGACCGTCCCCTTTCGCTCCTTCTCAAAATGAAAGACGCCGAGTGAGACAAACCGGTCTTCCACGTCAGGCGCTCTCCGCTGATCCACCATTCGCTCGGTGGTGCCTTGCGCATGTTCAACGCGCACCTGCACATTCGTCGCGCGATTCGGATTAGCTGCATACGCTAATCGAACCTCATATCGACCCGCTTCCGCCACCGTGAACCGGAACATCGCAACGCGTGAGCCGTCGCGACGATTCCCGTCGTGCCGATAGCCACTGCCAATCGCTGAGCCCGCATGGCTCGAGACCCATTCGCCCTCAAACTCCGCCTGCTCATCGTCCACCACAATCCCCGCCAAGCGACTCACCGGCATCGGAGGAACCGCATGCGACGTCTTCCCCGTGTCCGCCGAAGCATACTCCAAAACTTGCCCGTCCGCCTTGAGGCGTTCACGCAACTCCGCGTAAGGCACGTCCTGCACAGCCAGGTTTTTCTCAATCGCCATCACCGCCGCAGTGGCAGCGCTCTGTCCCAAAATCATGAACACCGGCTCCATTCGGATGCTTCCGAACGCGATGTGCGAACTGCTCAAACACACCGGCGAGAACAAATTCCCCGCGTCTCCACGTCTCGGAACCAACGCGCCATACGCAATCGCGTACGGCTTGATTCCCACACCAATGTCGCC
>JBEEPE010000330.1:0-15113 GCA_041191265.1 Verrucomicrobiota bacterium
TTCAGGTGCCGAGGCGGATGCCGCTGGTTTTCACGCCGAACGAGCCCGTGCGTTTCGGCTCGGGGAGCGGCCGCCTTGATCTCGCGAAGGCGCTCACGGGTGTCACTCGCGATCTAGTGGCACGCGTAATCGTCAACCGCATCTGGTTGCAGCACTTTGGGAAAGGGATTGTGAACACGCCCAGTGATTTTGGCGTGCAAGGCGAACCGCCGTCGCATCCCGCCCTCCTCGATGCGCTTGCATCTCAGTTGATTGAAAACGGGTGGTCGTTGAAGTGGCTCCATCGCGAAATCGTGCTCTCGGCGACGTATCGTCAAGCCTCCGGAACGCCGGTGGAGAAGGACGCCGATCTCCGGTTGCTCTCGCAGTTCCCGCGTCGACGTTTGGATATTGAGCAATGGCGTGATGCGATGCTATCGGTGGCGGGAACTTTGGACCGCGCGCAAGGCGGTGAGCCGGTCGATTTGAGCGCTGCCACGAATCGGCGCCGGACGATTTACGGCTCGGTGAAGCGACGCGAACTGAATGACCTACTGCGGCTTCACGATTTTCCTGACCCGGTGACGCACAACCCTGTTCGGGTTGCGACCACGACGCCGTTGCAGCAGTTGTTTACGTTGAATAGTCCGCTGATGCAGCAACAGGCAGCAGCGCTTGCCAAGCGGCTCGAAGCGGAGGCGGAGTCGACGGAGGCACGAGTGGTGCGGGCCTATCAACTCCTGTTTGCACGTCGGCCGGTACGGTTAGAACTTGATGAAGCGTTGCGATTTATTGCGCCGGAAAATCCTGCAGGTTTGCAGGACTACTTGCAGGTGTTGCTGGGCAGCAATGAGTTCCACTTTCTCGATTGATTGACGTTCTATGACAAACGTACCCCATTGGAATCGTCGAGACACGTTGCACTCACTCGCGGCAGGCATCGGCACAGCAGCACTGGCGGACCTATTGCAGGCGGCACCGGTGCGTCCGCCTCAGTTTGCGCCGAAGGCGAAGCGGATCATTCACCTGTTCATGAATGGGGGTCCGTTCCAGTGCGACTTGTTTGATCCCAAGCCTGAGGCGAACCGGCTTGCGGGGCAGCGTCCGCCCGCAGCGGACTTGCGCACGGAACGTCCAACGGGCGCATTGATGGCGGTGCCGTTCCAGTTTGAGCGTCGTGGACAGAGCGGCATCCCGATCAGCGAGCTACTTCCGCTCACGGCAGTGCATGCGGATGACCTTTGCGTGATTCGTTCGCTGCACACTGACAACCCGAATCACGGTCCGGCGCTGTTCATGATGAACAACGGGACGTTGACGCCGAACCGGCCCACGTTGGGGGCTTGGCTTTCTTACGGGTTGGGAAGTGAGAACCGGAATCTCCCGAACTTTGTGGTTCTTTGTCCGGGACGTCCGGTCCGGTTTTCGGAGCTTTGGTCCAACGGTTTTTTGCCGGGAGAGCATCAGGGGATGTATGTGAACCACACGAGTTTGGACCCTGCAAAGATGATTCCATTTCTTTCAAATGGAACGATTTCTTCGGATCGTCAGCGCCGGCAACTGGAACTGTTTCGGACGCTGAATGGAGCGCATCGCGATGCGAGAGGGGTTGATTTGGAGTTAGATGCGCGGATTCAGGCGATGGAGACGGCGTACCGGATGCAGATGGACGCGTCCGACGCGTTTGATGTTCAGCGAGAGCCGGAGAATGTGCGGGCGGCTTACGGGAAGAGTCCGTTTGCGAACGGGTGTTTGTTGGCGCGGCGCTTGGCGGAGCGCGGCGTACGTTTCACTCAGGTTTATTACGGAAATGGACAGCCTTGGGACTCTCACTCGAAACATAACGAGACGACGCGCCGTCTGTGCGCGGACATTGACCAACCCATCGCGGCGCTTCTCGCTGACTTGAAGAACCGGGGAATGTTGGATGACACGTTGGTGTTATGGGGAGGCGAGTTTGGGCGGACGCCGACCACGGAAAACGCGGACGGACGGGATCACAATCCGTGGGGATTTACGATGTGGATGGCGGGTGGCGGGGTGAAGGGCGGGATGACGTACGGCGAAACCGATGAGTTTGGTTTTCGCGCGGTTTCCGACAAAGTGCATGTGCACGATTTGCATGCGACCTTGTTGCACCTCATGGGTTTCGATCATACGCAGCTGACCTACCGTCATGCTGGTCGCGATTATCGGCTGACGGATGTGTACGGCGAGGTTGTGCAGGCGGTGCTTGGGTGAGGTTGCCGTTAGGAGGCGAGAGATTCGCGGAAGTAGGCGATGGTTTTTTCTAACCCGTCCTCGAGCGGCACATTGGGTTCCCAACCGAGGGTTTTTCGGGCGAGGGAGATGTCGGGGCGGCGTTGTTTGGGGTCGTCGGAGGGGAGAGGTTTGTGCGTGATGCGCGAGGGGCCGCCCACCTTTTTAAGGACGAGTTCAGCGAGTTGGAGCATCGTAAACTCCCCTGGGTTACCGAGGTTCATCGGACCGACGGAACTGTCCTGTTCCATAAACCGGAGGAAGCCTTCGATTAAGTCGTCGACGTAGCAGAAGGACCGGGTTTGTGATCCGTCGCCGTACACCGTGAGATCCTGGCCTCGGAGCGCTTGGACGATGAAGTTGGAGACTACGCGTCCGTCGTCCGCGAGCATGCGAGGGCCGTAGGTGTTGAAGATTCGGATGACGCGGATGTCGACGCCGTGTTCGCGGTGATAATCGAAGAAGAGGGTTTCTGCGCAGCGTTTGCCTTCGTCGTAACAGGAACGGAGGCCGATGGGATTCACATTGCCCCAGTAGGATTCGGGTTGGGGGTGTACAGCGGGATCGCCGTAAACCTCGGAGGTAGAGGCTTGGAAGACGCGAGCTTTGACGCGTTTCGCGAGGCCGAGACAGTTCATGGCTCCCATGACTGAGGTCTTCAGGGTTTTGATGGGGTTGAACTGGTAATGCGGGGGAGAGGCAGGGCACGCGAGATTGTAGATGCGGTCCACCTCGAACTTGAACGGATCGATGATGTCGTGGCGGACCAGCTCAAATCTTTGGTTTCCGATGAGATGCTGAATATTGGCCTTTCGACCGGTGAAGAAGTTGTCCAAGCAAATCACGTCGTGTCCTTGTTGGATGAGACGTTCGCAAAGGTGTGAGCCGAGAAAGCCGGCGCCGCCGGTAACGAGAATGCGCATGATGAAGCGAGGGATGAGGATTTGAAAGCTCTCCGAGGTGTAGACACATCATGCGGCTTTGGGAGCAGATTTGAAAGAACACGAAGCGACGAGGCCCGAAAGGCGGGAGGTCAGCCGGCATCGATTTGCCACCGAATCGACATCTTGATGCCACTGCCGCGCCACAGCGCTGTGACGCAATGTTCACCCAACCTCCGTTGATTTAAGTCTCTCCAATGAAGGAGGATTCACGTCGTGAAGTTCAGCGATTCCACTCGAGCTGACGTCGAAGCAGCTCGTTCGTAAACAACCTTAAACCCCTCTAAAATCATGAAATCCATCAAACCCTTCATCCTCTCGCTCTCCATCGCCGCCACCTTCGCCGCAAGCGCCGAAGCCCAAACGGAGGTCTATATTACAGGATCTACCGCGTTTCGATCAGTCACCCACACGGCCATTAAAAATGTCCTCGCCACCGGTGGTAACTATTCGATCGCACACACCGGCTCGTCGTTCTCCTCAGCGTCGCAGTCAATCTTCAAAGGAACCATCGGCGGGAACCCAGTCATCATCAAGGCGGGTTGGTCTGGTGCCGTCGCTGGCGGACAAACCGTCAGTCAGGGCATCCCCGTCAACTTCCTCCCCAACACTGCGATTGTCGACGGAACAAACAACACCGTGAGCGGTGTGCCAACGGGCACTGAATCACAGATTCCCGACATCGCGATGACCGACAACTTCCAAGCCTCCACCTTGTACACATCACCGGTGCTGACCGACATCGAAGTCGGCATCATCGCCTTCAAATGGGTGGCGAGCAAAGGTTCACCAGCCGGTCTGTCGAACATGACCAACCTTCTCGCGCAAGCGCTTTACGGAAACGGAGACCTCCCGCTCGCCCTTTTCACAGGCTTGAGTGCCGATCAGTCAACGAAGGTTTTCGCCACGGGCCGCGATCCGCTCTCAGGCACCCGACTGGTAGCCTTCGCCGAATCGGGAATTGGGGCAAACTCGACTGTCGTCCAGTGGAAACCAACCGTCGCCTCTGGCGCAGTAACGTCCCACATCGTGTGGCCTCAGGAGACCGTGAACGGAGTAACCTTTGAACAGGGGAATGGCGGCTACACCAGCGGTGGCAACTTGGTCACCGCCTTGCAGGCCACCACCTCTGCCATCGGGGGCTACTATGTCACCTACATGGGCGTTAGTGACGCCGACACCTCAATCGCAGCAGGAGCTGTCGAACTGACTTGGAACGGAGTCCAGTACTCCCTCGATGCCGTTAAAGAAGGTAAGTACACGTTCTGGGCTGCTGAACATCTTCAGTACAAGACGTCCCTTGCCGGAGTGAAAAAGACCATCGCTGACACAATTGCGACTCAAATCAAAAACGTCGATTCGCCCATTCTTCTCTCCGACATGAAGGTATCCCGCCCAACCGACGGCGGCATCATTGCCCCCAAATACTAGGAGTCATCCCGCTCCACCAAACATCACGCCCCAGACTTCTGATCTCGGGGCGTGCCTCATTCAAATCAGCAAATTTCAATTAAGAAACGCTCGAAAACTTTTTTATGAACCGACCTCTAAAAGCAGCGCTTGTCGCGCTGCTCGGCTTGTCCGCCTCGCTCGGAACAAGCCACGCTCAGGCTACTGCGAGCTACAGTGCTGGGGATCTACTCCTCGGCTTTCGCGCATCCGACGGAACCGGTGCCACCAAAAACTACGTGGTAAATCTCGGCTCCGCAGAAACTCTCTCCACCCTCTCCACTCCGAAGCTTTTTGGTGCTGACGGAGCAATCGCGACGGATCTCGCCAGCGTATTCGGAGCTGATTGGAGCACCCGCTCGGACCTTCACTGGAGCGTGTCCGGCACCACTGGGTCCTTCGCGCCGGTCGGAAGCATCCCAGCCAAAACGCTGTTTGCGACTCTCGCTGAATCCACACCCGGAACCTACGAGACGAACGTGTGGACTCGCGGCAGCAGCACAGCCCAAGGGGTTGTGACATCCAAAATGAACAGTTTTGCGAGTGCCTTCAAATCGTACGCGCCCACGGCCAACAACCCGCTCGGCGTAATCCAAAACCAAACCGACGCAAATAGTTACGGATCGTTTCAAAAAGGCGGTACGCTCCCGAACTCTGGGCCGGCTCCAGGAATCAGCTTTGCTTACTTTAATCCCTCTATCGAAGCCAACTTCGCGGCGGGTGCCAGCGCTTCCATTCTGGACTTAGTGAAGCTTGAACCCGCCACCAGTGAATTCGTCGGCGCTCAAGGCACACTCCTAGGGCGCTTCGCCATCAGCACAACTGGCACGGTGACCTTCACACCAAAAGGATACGGCGAGAACCCGCCCACCATCGCCTCACAACCGCAATCAACCGGATTGAACACGGGCGGATCGGCTCGACTCGTTGTAACGGCGGGCACCTCCGATGGCGTGTCGTACCAATGGTCGAAAGACGGTGCTCCTATTGCCGGTGCAACCTCGTCCTCCTACCTCGCGACGGCCGCTGGATCTTACACCGTAACCCTCACGAACCCATCGGGAAGCGTAACTTCAGGGGCCGCTGTCGTGAGCACGGTCACGAGCCCAACCCTCGGCCAGCTCTTCCTCGGGTTCCGTGCATCAGACGGAACGGGAGCGACTAAAAACTACCTCGTGAAGCTGGGCTCGGCCTCCAACTTCACCAACGGCACTTCGATCGCTTCCTTTGGATCTGACGGATCCATCGCGAAGGATTTGGCGGATCTGTTTGGCGCTGACTGGAGCACGCGGAGTGATGTGTACTGGAGCGTGTCTGGCACCACCGGATCTTTCCAATCCCTCGGAGGACTCCCAGCGAAGACGCTCTTCGCGTCCATTGCAGAGGCAACCCCAGGCACCTTCGAAACAAATTTGTGGAAGCGTGCAAGTTCTACGGCGCAAGGCATCGTCACATCGAAGATGAACTCGCTCAGCACCGCGTTCGCCGGCTCGAGCGTCTCACCGAATAACGCCCTCGGCGTCATTCAAAATCAGACCGACTCCAACAGTTACGGCTCCTTCCAAAAAGGCGGGACGCTCGCAAACTCAGGACCCTCACCGGGTATCAGTTTCGCCTATTTCAACCCCTCGATAGAGGCCAACTTCCAAGCTGGCGCCGCTAACTCGATTCTCGACCTCGTTCAGATCGAGCCCGGGTCGGGTGAAAGTATCGGCGCGGCCGGTAGCCTGCTGGGCCGATTCAAAATCAGCCCCTCCGGTGTCATCAGCTTCATTCCGAAAGACACCGTGGAAGTAGCGCCCTCCATCACCACGCAGCCGCTTGCCTCCTCCACGATCACCTTTGGAGGATCCCAGACGCTCAGCGTCACCACTGCAAATGCGGAATCCGCCTCGTTCCAGTGGTTCAAGAACGGTTCGCTGATCCAAGGCGCTAACTCCTCATCCCTCCTTGTCTCCGCCCCAGGGTCGTACACCGTTTCGGTCACAACTGTCTCGGGTTCGGTCACGTCCAACGCCGCAAAAATCAGCGTTACCGGCAACGGAGCCTCCATCGAGCCAACGGGCGTTCTCTCTGGAAACGTCAAAGGTAGCGTCGCCCTCGCAGGCGCCGAAATCCCCGCTTTCGACCCGCTCTCCAAGCGCGCGTTCGCTTCCTCAAGCACCGGCGTTCAAGTCGTGGACCTAACAAATCCATCGAACCCAACCTTCCTGTCCACCATCGCGCCAGCCAGCCTCGGCGTTGCCGGACTCACCAGTAACGACGTTTCGTCCATCAACGTGCGGAAAGGAACAAACGGCAATCCAAGCGTCCTAGCCATCGCGGTCATCAACTCACCCAAAACGTCACCCGGACACGTGGTCTTTGTGCGTGCCGACACCGGTGCACTCCTCGGTGCGGTGCAAGTCGGGGTGGTTCCTGACCATGTCACCTTCACTCCGGACGGCACAAAGGTGCTTGTTGCGAATGAAGGAGAGCTCGATGGGACCGCTGCAACCATCCCTGACGCCGCCGACGGATCGGTGTCCATCATCGATGTGAGCGCAGGATTTTCGACGCCTACGGTCAAGACCGCGGGGTTCTCGGCATGGGACAGTTCCAACAGCATTGCGGCACTTCGCGCGGCTGGCGTTCGCATCTATGAAAACGGGATTCCTTCCAAGGATTTCGAACCTGAGTACATCGGCGTCGCCGCCGACAGCACAAAGGCCTTCGTCACACTCCAAGAGGCCAACGCCATTGGGATTCTCGACCTCGTCACTGGTGCCTTCACCGACATTGTCGCCCTCGGCCAAAAGGACTACTCCACAGGATACCACGACTTCAGCGACAAAGACGGCACGGGTGGCACAGCGCTGATGAACCTGACCACTGGCAATCCAGTGAAAGGTCTCTACATGCCAGACGCCGTCGCTTCGTTCACTTCGCAAGGCCAGACCTACTACGTCATCGCCAATGAAGGAGACGACCGCAACGACTTCCTCACACCGGACGAGACGACAACTGTTGGAAACGCCAGCTACGTACTCGATCCGACGAAGTTCCCAAATGCATCGAGTCTGAAGCAGTTGTCCTCGCTTGGGCGTTTGGTGGTCAGCAACGCAAACGGTCTCCGCGGCGATACGGATGGGGACGGCGATATCGACGAGATTCTCAGCTACGGCGGCCGTTCCTTCAGCATCCTCGACGCGCAAGGAAACATGGTTTTCGACAGCGGCGATATGATTGAGCGAATCGTGTCCACGAAGTACGCGTCGTCGTTCGACGACGGTCGAAGCGACAACAAAGGTCCCGAGCCCGAGGGCGTCACGGTTGCGAGCGTTGGTGGCGTCCAGTACGCATTTGTGGGTCTTGAACGTTCGAGTCTGGTGCTTGTCTTCGACCTGACCAACCCGCTCCAACCGGTGTTTGTGAATGGCATCAAGCGTACCGGCGATACGAGCCCAGAGGGATTGATGGTCGTCAGTGAAGCCGACGCCCCCGAAGGCAAACCGCTTCTGCTCGTCACCAACGAGGTTTCCAACACCCTCTCCGTGTTCGAACTCGGCGGTTCCCAAGTGAGCATCGGCAACGCCTCCATCGCAGAAGGCGACAGCGGAACCAAAACTCTGAACCTCGCCGTCACGCGTAGCAGTGGAGCCTCGGCATTTACCGTTGGTTACGCCGTGACTGGTGGAACAGCCGCCGCAGGAACGGATTACACGCTCGCTTCTGGCACGCTAACTTTCACCTCAGGAGGATCAGATAGCCAGAACATCGCGATCACCGTCAACGGGGATAACGTTGTTGAGACGGATGAAACCGTCTTGGTGAGTCTCTCCAATGTCGTGAACGTGACTGGTCAAACCACCATCGGCACCGCAACGGGAACCGCAACCATCACCAACGACGATATCGCGCCGGTGATTGCGACGCAGCCTTCCGCTCCAGCAGGCGGCATCCTGGAATCCGGTGGAACCACTTTGGCGGTTTCTGCCACTGGCACGGGGTTATCCTATCAGTGGAAGAAGGATGGCTCTGACATCGTGGGCGCTACCGCTGCATCCTACACTGCGACGACGTCTGGAAGTTACACCGTGGTGATTACCAATGCCGCAGGATCAGTAACCTCCGCTGCGATTGTGCTGACATCCCCAGTGACGCTGCCTGTGATTACGGTTCAGCCTTCAGGCGGTGTGTTGGCGAACGGTTCAGCGACGCTGTCGGTTACTGCGACCGGAGCAGGACTGACCTACCAATGGAAGAAGGATGGGGTAGACGTCTCGGGTGCTACCTCAGCGAGTTACACGGCGAATGCGGCTGGCACGTACTCGGTCGTTGTGACCAACACGGCAGGCTCTGTGACCTCCAGCAATGCGATCGTCACCGCCCCAGTGACGCTGCCTGTGATCACGGTTCAGCCTTCAGGCGGTGTGCTGGCGAACGGCTCAGCGGCGCTGTCGGTGACTGCGACTGGATCAGGACTGACCTACCAATGGAGGAAGGATGGGGTAAACATCTCGGGGGCTACCGCACCGAGCTACACGGCATATGCAGCTGGCACGTACTCGGTCGTTGTGACCAACACGGCAGGCTCTGTGACCTCCAGCAATGCGATCGTCACCGCCCCAGTGACGCTGCCGGTGATTACGGTTCAGCCCTCCGGCGGCGTTCTCTCGAACGGCTCAGCCTCCCTCTCCGTGATCGCAACAGGATCAGGCCTCTCCTATCAGTGGAAAAAAGACGGGGCAAACATCTCGGGCGCCACCTTAGCGAGTTACACGGCCAATGCGGCTGGCACGTACTCGGTTGTTGTTACCAACACAGCCGGTTCCGTCACCTCCAGTGATGCTCTCGTCACCGCACCAGTGACACTGCCGCAGATCACGGTTCAGCCTTCAGGCGGTGTGTTGGCGAACGGTTCAGCGACGCTGTCGGTGACTGCGACTGGATCGGGACTGACCTCCCAAGGGAGGAAGGATGGGGTAGACGTCTCGGGTGCTACCTCAGCGAGTTACACGGCGAATGCGGCTGGCACGTACTCCGTCGTTGTGACCAACACGGCAGGCTCTGCGACCTCCAGCAATGCGATCGTCACCGCCCCAGTGACGCTGCCTGTGATCACGGTTCAGCCCTCCAGCGGTGTGTTGGCGAACGGTTCAGCGACGCTGTCGGTTACTGCGACCGGAGCAGGACTGACCTACCAATGGAGCCGCGGCTCTGCGGTCGTTATAGGCGCCAATGCCTCGGAGTTCACGGCCTTCGTTACGGGCTCATACTCGGTGACTGTGACTAACTCAGCTGGGAGCGTAACCTCACAAACAGCCGTGGTTACTGCAGAGGTGAAACCCTCCATTGATCTCGCGTCAATCACAGGCGAGTTTCAAGGCTTGCTGGAGCCGGTGTCGTCATCAGATGCAGGTCAACACGGTTTGATCACTGCAACGATTGCGAAGCCCATTGGGAAGAATCAGGTATCCGTCATGGTGTCGGGCAAAGTACGCCGAGCGTCAGGCACACAATCCTTCATTGGAAGAATCGATGCCTCCGGCAATGTGGCGTTCACGTCCAACAACCTCCCTTGGCTCAACATCTCTGGGACCAACGGAGCACGACTCACCTTGGAGGTGGTGGCCTCCTCTGGCGGGAGCGTGATTGAGGGGAAACTGACGAGAGCGGGCGTCGATTTGGCCGAGCTGACGGCGAAAAGGACGGTGGTTCCGACGACTTCCCAGAGAGGTCGGTACACCGCGGGGTTGGAACTCGAGGAAGGGCAGGCTAGCGGTCTGCCTGAGGGAGACGGGCATGCCACAACGTTCGTCTCGGCAACGGGGGCCGCGTTTGTGGCAAGATTGGCAGATGGGTCATCAACCTCTTCGGCGATGAAAATCACCGAATCTGATGACGCGCCTCTCTTCGCGCCGCTTTACTCCGGAAAAGGACTCCTTTTAGGGATGGTGAGGTTTGCCCAAAACGAGTCTGGGAACGATGCGTCTTCGGCGGGCATGCGCTGGTTTAGGTCAGCAAATCTCCTGTCCCCCTCTGGATTCAAAGATGGCTGGCCGACAGGACTTTTGTTGAACCTAGCCGCGGAAAAATACGACAGCACCAAAGGTTTCGGTCTAGCCAACGTCAGTGGGCTAACCCTGAACTTCTCTGCAGAAGGCGCAGACTTGGTCAATGACGTCTCCGGTGTGGTGACTCTTTCGAGCAAGAATGTGCTCACTGCCACGCCAGGGTCTGTCAAACTGAGCACGGCGCTGAACGCGACGACTGGGCTCATTACGGGCTCGTTCACGTTGCCGAATGCAAAGGTGGCAACGAAGTTCTCTGCGGTGGTGCTTCAGAAGAGCGGAGCTGCTACTGGCTTCTTCATAAACGGTTCTGGATTACAGACTAAATCGGGGCTCATCCAAATCACGGAGTAGCACCCATCCTCATCAAAAAAGCCGGGGAGCAGAACGCTCTCCGGCTTTTTTCGTCTTCTCACCTACCGCACCTACCATCCCACCCCGATTACCCACGCTAACCCTTCCGAACGAAGCACGCCTTTAATCCCATCGCCGCCCCGTCGACCTTGCACGCGATTTCGTGATCCCCGTCCACCAGCCGAATCCCTTTCACTTTCGTGCCTCCCTTCAACACCTGCGATGACCCCTTCAACTTCAGGTCCTTAATCAAGGTCACCGTATCACCGTCCGCCAACACCGTCCCGTTCGCGTCTTTCACGACACGGGGGCCGTCCGCTACCTCGGCTTCCAAAGCCGCTTCCCACTCGTGACCACACGTCACACACTCAAAACGGTTTGCATGAGAAAGAATCTCACGCATCGAACACATCGGACATTCAGGCGTCTCCATTTTGGGAGGCTACGCACTGCAACCGACTCCCTCAATCCACGAACAGGGGCTCTGGCAATGGCTTGAATGCTTTGTCCGAAATCATGATCTCGGGTGCTGGATCGTCGTTTCGATAATCCTGTGGACGGGGCAGGTTCTTGCCCGCTGTCTGATCCAATGATTGCGTCTCGGCGACATTCACCGGGGTTCCTTCTTTTACGAGGTGGTAGAACTTCGGGGCCACCGTCTCGTGGAGCCGCAAGCAGCCATGCGTCCGAGGCTCTGGCCAGACCCAGCCGTGATGAAATCCATAAGCCGGATGAAACTCGCACCACCAAGCCATTGGATAGCCCACATATTTTCCGGTGCCTTTGCCGGCCTGAGCTGGCTCGATGGTTCCGTCCTTCACGTAGTACCCGTAGCTTCCCGAACGTTTCCGCGCGATTTTGTTAAAAATCCGAAAATCCCCTTTGGGTGTTGGATGACTCGGTGTTCCCACGCAAGTTGCAGCAGCGAGCAAAACGCGTTCGCCTTCAACGACATAAACGGCTTGATTCGACAAGGAAACCTTCACTTTGACTGCGTCAGGATTCTTCGGGCGGTGTGCCGAAACGTGGTAGGGCTTCTGTACCACACAGGAAGCTGTAACCAAAACCAACACCGCCGCGAGTTGCCTCATCAAGAGTTTCATATGGTCAAGAAACTCACCCACGCGCGAAACGTCAACCGCGCTGTCAGCCGTGTACAGACCAAACGACCCGCTGAACCGGCGTGGAGCGGCGTGTGGAAGGATATTTACGTGTTCAGATGCAGATTGCCGAAACGCGGGTGAGCTTGATTGGTGCATCGTATGATGGCTGGAACGGAAGCCGTTCGACCAAAGTCTATTTTAAGAGCCCTCGATGCGGTAAGGATTCGACAGCGTGTGGCGGCATGCTGCCGCGCGCTTCCTGTGATTATTCGAGGAGGGGTGGCGATTGGAGAGGGGTGCCTTGTGAAGGGTTCAAGCGGTAAACGGGGGGATATCCACTCGATAGCCGACACCAGGTGCGTTTGTGATACCGCAGCCATGCAGGGAGAGCTTTTTTCGAAGATGGGTGACGTGAACGCGGAGCACCTCGCCACAGTCCGAGTGTTGCGTGGGCCAGACCTTTGCTGCGATGGCATTTTGGGTTACCAGTCGACCTCCATGAACACAGAGTTCTGCGAGGATCGCAAACTCGGTTGGCGTGAGTGTAAGAGGCGTTCCGTTGAACGTGGCTTCTCGATGGACCAAATCCATCGTCAAGCCCCCGATGGTTAGGGAGGACTCGCCACCCTGATTACGGCGTCGAAGTAATGCCGAGAGGCGGGCCGCGAGTTCATTCATTCCGAACGGCTTGGACACAAAATCATCCGCTCCAGCGTCGAGGGCGGCGACTTTGACCTCTTCGCGGCTGCGAACGGACAGCACGATGACGGGAACGTCTGAAAAGACGCGGATGCGTTGGAGCGCAGAGAGCCCGTCCATATCTGGGAGGCCGAGGTCTAGAATCACAATATCTGGTTGCCAGAAAGCCACGGTTTCGATGCCGACGCGTCCGAAGGCCGCATCGTTAACCTCGTACTCTCGGCTTTCGAGGGCGATTCGAAGGAGGCGACGAATCTGGACTTCATCATCGATGATTAAGACACGCGGCATGGATGGGAGGAGGGTTCAGGTAACATGGTGGCGGGAAGCGTAATAGTGGCCTCCGCTCCGCCTTGCGGATGGTTGGTGAGGGAGACAACGCCGCCGTGAGCTTTGAGAAGGCCCCGCGTAATTGCGAGGCCGAGGCCGGTGCCTCCGGGGGGAGATCCGGGGAGGCGAAAAAACTTTTTGAAAACATCATTGAGATGTTCGGGAGGAATGCCTGTGCCGTGGTCGCGGACCTTAATTGTCAATACGCCCGAGGAGTGCGCCACGTGTATCTCGATGCTGCTGCCCTGTGCGGCATAGAGACCTGCGTTGTGTAGGAGGTTTCCGAGGGCGCGTGCAATGAGACGGCCGTCGATTTTGACTGGAGGCAGGGTGTCAAATCCTGAGCATTGTAAGGTGGGAGAGGGATCATCTTGGAACGCGCTTTCCTTGGCGGCTTCGAGAACGTCAGCGAGGTCAGTCCATTCCCGCTGGATGGTGAGCGATGCGGTCTCGACCCGAGTGATATCCAGAAAGTCGTCGAGGATGCGCTGAAGGCGACGGCTGGCGGTATCGATTTCCCGTGTCATGGCGTTAGCGGGAGGTAGTCCGTCCAGCGCGGCTCTGATGATGGCGACGGGAGTCTTGAGTTCGTGAGAGACGCTGTCGAAGAGGATGCGGTGGAGGCGCTCTGACTCTGCGAGCATGGCGGAGTGCCGCTGAGATTGGAGCAAGTATTCTTTTTCGACGACGAGCGAGACCTGCAAACGAATGGCCTGCTGGAGTCGATTTGAACGAGATTCATCGAAGTTTTCTGAAGGGGCGGAGGTAAAGCCGATTGCGCCGTGGTTGCCGTGTGGGGCGAGTAGCGGAAGCCAGAGGGAAGCTTGTCCCTGTGTTTGAAGCGGAAGGGGCGTGTTCTGTCCCGATTTTGCGAGCATCTCAATTTGCGCTCGGTCTGGTTCAGAGGGACGAGGAAAGCCTTCCCCGAAGAAGAAAAGGCATGGGCTGTTCGAGGGGTGAACGTAAATGGCGACGGGTGTTTTCAGGTTGTCGCCGATGAGTTGGGCTGCGGTTTGGAGGCCTTTGGAAAAATCGGTTTCAAAAGCAGCGGTTTGCACGATCCCGAGCAAAACCTCGGTTTCTCTCTGTTTGAGTTTCAGGCTTTTTTCTCGCTCATTCAGGCGACTCGTCAGGTGGCCCATGCTGAGGGCTACGAGGAAGAAGATCGCGAACATGAAGGCATCTTCTGGCTTGGCGATGTGAAAGGTGAAACGGGGTGGGATGAAGAGGAAGTTCCAAACCAGCGCGCTCAGGGTGGCAAGAGTGAGGACCGGACCGCGGCGCCAGCTCAGCGCCGAGATGACAACGGCCATGAGGAAGAGGAGCGCTGGGAACATATACCCTGTGAAAGCGCTAGCTGCCGAGGCGATCCAAGCTAGAAGGCCGGCGGTTGCTATGGCAGCGATGTATTCACGGAGCGCGTTTGGTACGCGGGTCATGTCGAGGATGGTACGGAGTTGCCTACGGCTTTCAGATCTCGATTTGTTGTCCGAGTTCGATGACTCGGTTCACGGGAATTTGGAAGTACGACGCGGGTTGTTCTGCGAGTTTGCTAGCAATGGCAAACAGGTGTTCCCGCCATAGAGCCATACCCATTCGTCGACTCGGAACAATGACTTCTCGACCCAGAAAAAAGGTGGAGTGTGAGGCGGAGACGTCCAGACCTCGCGGTGAACAGTTTCGGAGAATTTGGCGTACGTCGGGCCGCTGCATGAATCCACAGTGACCGGTGACGCGCCAGAACCCGTCGCTGATGCGCTCGACATCCACTTGTTGGTTGTGGCGGACCCAGGGGACGTCTTCGACCACGATGGTGAGGAAGATTACGCGTTGGTGGATGGAGCCGTTGTGTTTGAGGTTGTGCAACATGGCTACTGGTGTCCGGCCCTTGGTGCCGCTCATGAAAACGGCGGTGCCTGGGACGACAATTGGCGGCCGTCTTTGCA
>JBEEPE010000331.1:0-23929 GCA_041191265.1 Verrucomicrobiota bacterium
CGGCCGTTGGCAACATCACCGCAGGCCTCATCAGCATGTACCTCGGCAAACTCGGCGCCGAAGGCAAAGTCGACGCCGGTAACGTGTGGAAAATCATGTTCCTCGTCGGATCGCTGCCCGCGTTCCTCTGCGTCTTCATCCAAGTTCGCCTCAAAGAACCCGAAAAGTGGATCGCCGCCCGCGCCGAAAGCCGTGCCTCCGGTGCAAAGTTTGGTTCCTACGGCTCCCTTTTCGGCGAAGCCCGCTGGAGAAAACCCGCCCTCCTCGGCATGATCCTCTGTGTCGCCGGTGTCGTTGGCCTCTGGGGCGTCGGCTTCTTTAGCCCAGAACTCGTCGGCGACGTCATCACCCGCTCCCTCAAAGAACAGGGCGTGGCCGACGACGTCATCGCCAACAAAAAGACCTACTGGATCGGAATCAACTCCATCGTCCAAAACCTCGGCGCCTTCTTCGGCATGCTGCTGTTCACCAAACTCGCCCAAAGCGCTGGCCGCAAAACCGCCTTCGTCATCGGCTACATCGCCGCCTTCGCCGTCACCTTCGGCTACTTCCGCCTCTTCAACGGAACCAGCGACATCTGGATGAGCGCCCTCATGGGCTTCTGCCAACTCGCCCTCTTCGCAGGCTTCGCCATCTACCTGCCCGAACTCTTCCCGCTCCGACTCCGCAGCACCGGCGTTAGCTTCTGCTACAACGTCGGACGCTTCATCGCCGCCAGCGGCCCCTTCACCATGGGCGTCCTCCAAAAAAACATCGCCGACTCCGCCATCGCAAAACTCGGCGAGTCCGCCGATGCCGCCGCAAAAGCTGCCGCAAAACTCGCCGCCTTCCGCGACGCATGCTGCTACGTCAGCGTCGTGTTCCTCGTCGGCCTCGTAGCCGTCGCCTTCCTCCCAGAAACCAAAGGCCGCCCGCTCCCCGAAGACGCCGCAGCCTAAACCCCATTCCCTCACCCTCAGGCACCATCCCCTCCAAGGTGGTGCCGCCCACCAAACCCATCGGTCCCATGCGTCCCATACGTCCCCTCCTCGCCCTCCTCGCCGCGCTCGCGCTCGCCCCGCTCGACGCCGCAGCATGGACCATCGAAACCTTCGCCGGCTCGGGTAAACAAGGCTTCTCCGGCGATGGCGGCCCCGCAACCAGCGCAACCATCGACAACCCCTTCGGCGTCGTTCGCGGACCCGACGGCGCCATCTGGTTCTGCGAATACACCGGACAACGCATCCGCCGCGTCGCACCCGATGGCACCATCAGCACCGTCGCGGGCACTGGACAAAAAGGCTACTCCGGCGACGGTGGCCCCGCCTCCGAAGCCACCTTCAACCTTCCACACGAAATCCGGTTCGACCGAGACGGCAACCTCTTCGTTGTCGATATGGCCAACCACGCCGTTCGCAAAATCGACCGGAAAACCAACGTCATCACCACCATCGCCGGCACCGGAAAACCCGGCTACTCCGGTGACGAAGGCCCCGCCACAGCCGCCCAACTCAAACAGCCCCACAGCATCCAGTTCGGACCCGACGGCAACCTCTTCATCTGCGACATCGGCAACCACGTCATCCGCGCCGTAGACATGAAATCCGGCACCATCCGCACTTTCGCCGGCACCGGACAAGCCGGACCCACCCCCGACGGCTCGCCGCTCAAAGGCACTCCCCTCAAAGGACCGCGCTCCCTCGATTTCGATGCCAAAGGCAACCTCTGGCTCGCCACGCGCGAAGGCAACCAAGTCTTCCGCTTCGACCTCGCCACCCAAACCATCCACCACATCGCCGGCACCGGCGCCAGCGGCTTCACCGGCAACGGAGGCCCCGCCCGCGCCGCCACCCTCAAAGGCCCCAAAGGCATCGCCATCGACGCCAACGGAAACGTCTTCCTCGCCGACACCGAAAGCCATTCCGTCCGAATGATCGACGCCAAAACCGGCAACCTCGAACTCATCGCCGGCACCGGCGAAAAAGGCGACGGACCCGACGGCAACCCGCTCCAGTGCAAAATGGCACGCCTCCACGGCATCTTCGTCGACAAAGACGGCAGCGTCTTCATCGGCGACAGCGAGACGCACCGCGTCCGCGTCCTCCGCCGCTAATCACCCACCCCCCCGGCAGGAACCCTCGCTTGGGTGGCGCGGCGCTGGCTAACAGAGAGCGCATGAAAATCTTCGTGTTCATGCGCGAACTCATCTTCGTCACGCTCGGAATGCTCACCCTTCCCATGCAAGGTGTAGAGTTCATCTCTCACCGCGGCGAATCCATCGAAGCCCCCGAAAATACCATGGCCGCATTCAAACTCGCGTGGGCCAAGAACTCCGACTCCATCGAACTCGACATCCACAGAACCGCCGACGGCAAAATCGTCGTCTGCCACGACACCACAACGAAACGGACCACCGGAACCGAAGGAAAACTCAGCGAAATGACCCTCGCCAACATCCAACGCCTCGACGCAGGTTCCTTCAAAGACCCGCGATTCATCGGAGAAAAAATGCCCGAACTTGCGCAAGTCCTCGAAGCCATGCCGCACGGCCGCTGCTTTATCGAAATCAAAAGCGGAGAGGACGTCGTCCCAGCCCTCGCCGAATACCTCAAAAATTCCTCCATTCCCAAAAACCGCCTCGCTCTCATCAGTTTTAACGAAAAGGCATTAAAACACGCACACGACCTCCTGCCTGACCTGAAGTCCTACCTCGTCGCCTCCATGCGAAAAGACAAGGAAACCGGCGTCATCAAACCCTCCCTCGACTCCCTCATCGCCTCAGCCCGCAAAAATGGGTTTCACGGCCTCGACCTCGGCTTCTCGCCTCTCATCGACGCGGAAACCGTCAAAAAGGTGAAGTCCGAAGGTCTCGAGTTTTACGTTTGGACAGTCAACAAAACCGCGGACGCACAGACAGCCATGTCCATCGGCGTTGACGGGATCACCTCAGACCGCGCGGCAGCCCTCAAAGTGGAACTCACCGGAGGCAGCACAACACCCAGCCCCGCACAAAACTAAAACCGTACCCCTGTGTTCTCACTAACTCCCACTTCCACCCTTTCGCCATGAACCTCTCAACGCCCTTTCGCTTCGCAACCTCGTTCCTCCTCGCGCTCGCCTGTCTCGCCATTAGACCGTCCGAAGCAGCGGAACGCCGTCCCAACATCGTTTACATCATGACGGACGATCACGCCTATCACGCGCTCTCCTGCTACGGATCAAAAGTAAACCACACACCAAACTTGGACAAACTCGCGGCATCCGGCACGCGCTTCAACAACGCCTTCGTCACAAACTCCATCTGCACGCCCAGTCGAGCCACCCTCCTCACCGGAAAATACTCCCACCGCAACGGCACTCCCGTTTTTAACCGCTTTGACGGCGAGCAACAGAACGTCGCAAAGCTCTTACAAAAGGGCGGTTATCACACTCTTATGGTGGGCAAGTGGCATCTCGGTAGCGATCCAACAGGCTTTGACGACTGGAACATTCTTCCCGGACAAGGCCGCTATCTCGACCCCATCCTCTACGACGCCAAAGGCGCCAAGGTTTACGAAGGCTATGCAACAGACGTCATCACCGACATTGGCGTCGGCATGCTCAAGGCCAGACCCAAGGACAAACCATTCTTCCTGATGCTCCACCACAAAGCCCCACATCGGGAATGGGAACCCAACGATCACTATCGCAAAGTGTTTGCAGACAAAGTGATCCCCGAGCCATCCACCTTGCGTGATGACTACACCTCGCGCCCGGCAGCCCTGCCCACCAATCAGCAAACCGTTTTTAAAGACCTTACACGCAGAGATTTGAAACTCGTTCCCCCGAGCGAACTACAGGGCCCCAAGCGCAACCAATGGCTCTCTGTAAAACCGGATTCCGTCGAAATCACGGTCAACGGAGTGCAACGAACACTCACCGGTGCAGACCTCGATTCTTGGAAATATCAGCGCTACATGCAGGACTATCTCGCCTGCGTTCAAAGCGTGGATGACAACGTCGGTCGCTTCATGGAATGGCTGAAAACTGAGGGCCTCGCCGACAATACCATCGTCATCTACACGGCGGACAATGGTTTCTTCCTCGGCGACAATGGGATGTACGACAAACGGTTCATGTATGAGCCCTCCCTGCACATTCCCCTCCTCGTCACCGGTCCCGGAGTCAAAGCCGGCGCAGTCACTGACGCATTCGCTATCAATCCGGATTTCGCACCCACCTTTCTCGATCTCGCCGGCCTACCCACTCCAGTTGACATGCAAGGCCGTTCCTTGAAACCAGTTCTCGCCGGAACAACTCCGAGTCACTGGCGCAACTCAATGTACTACAGATACTACCACGACCCCGGACACCACAACACGCGAGCGCATTACGGCGTGCGAACCGCCACTCACAAACTCATTCACTACTGGAAGGTGGACGGTTGGGAACTCTTCGATCTGAAGGCGGATCCGGGCGAGCAAAAGAATCTGTACGGACAACCCGCAATGGCAGCAATCACGGAGGAACTCAAAGCGGAACTCCGCCGCCTCAAAAAGGACTTGAAGGACGAAGACCAGTTCGCAGATGAACTCCCAAAAGACGGCGTCGATGGCGGACCCATGCGCTGGGCTGAAGGCCACGGCCCCCAAGGCCCCAAGGTCCCCCGACCCCACTAAGGCCCGTCCGCGGCAAAGGTTCCCCTGCCCTCACCCTTGGCGTCCGACGCCACACAATCGGCTAACGTCCGATTGGCCAAGTCGGACTCACGCAGACCTTGATGCTCAACCCATGATGTGACACAGTTCCAGACCGCATCGGTGATGCGGTTTCTCGCGCGCCCGTAGCTCAACTGGATAGAGCGTTGGTCTCCGAAGCCGAAGGTTGTGGGTTCAAGTCCCGCCGGGCGCACCACTTCGGCCGATGACATCGAGGATGTATTGGGAAAGTGGGAAAGCGTCGCGAAGGTAAACAACACCAATCCGTCCTCTGCCACTCAACCAAACCGTGGCCTAACCAAACCTCCCCGTCACGTAATCGTTCGTTCGCTGGTGCGCCGGGTTCGTGAAAATCTTGGTTGTCGCGTCGTACTCCACCAACTCGCCCAAGTAGAAAAAAGCGGTCTTTCCCGACACACGCCCAGCCTGCTGCATGCTGTGCGTCACAATCACAATCGTGAAGTCCTCTTTCAGCTCAAAAATCAAATCTTCAATCCGCGAGGTTGCAACCGGATCCAGCGCCGAGCACGGCTCATCCATCAACAAAATCTCAGGCTCATTCACAATCGCCCGCGCAATGCACAGCCGCTGCTGCTGACCACCCGAAAGCCCCAACGCAGAATCGTCCAACCGATCTTTCACTTCGTCCCACAACGCCGCCCGACGCAAACTCGTCTCCACCGCCTCATCCAATCGCACCCGATCCCGAACTCCCCCCACACGCAGCGGATACACCACATTCTCGTAAATCGATTTCGCGAACGGATTCGACTTTTGAAATACCATCCCAATCCGTTTCCTCAACTCAATCACCTCCTGCGCCGGATCAAAAATGCTGTGCCCACGAATCTCAATGTCCCCACGATGACGAACTCCATCAATCAAGTCGTTCATCCGATTTAAGCTTCTCAGCAACGTGCTTTTACCACAGCCAGACGGACCAATAAATGCCGTCACCTCTCGCTCCGCGAGGTCCATGGAAATCCCATGCAACGCTTGCTTGGATCCATAGAAAAAGTCGTACCCCCGGATCCGAATCAACGCGGAATCCTTCGCTAATCCTGCAGACACACCCGACTGGGAATCAACGGTATCCATGGATCTAGAACGCTCCCGTCGCGTACCGCTTCCGCAAACGTTCACGAATGAAAATCGCGCTGAGATTCAACGCCACAATCAATCCAATCAAAAAGAGGGTCGTAGCAAACACCATCGGCTTCGCCGCTTCCGAATCAGGGGACTGAAAACCCAAATCATAAATGTGGAATCCCAAATGCATAAACTTCTGGTCCAAATGGATAAACGGAAAATTCAAATCAAGCGGCATCTCCGGCGCGAGCTTCACCACGCCAACAAGCATCAACGGAGCCACCTCCCCCGCGCCACGCGCCATCGCAAGAATCAGCCCCGTTAAAACCCCAGGCGCCGCTGCCGGCAAAACAACCCGCTGAATCGTTTGCCACTTCGACGCCCCACACGCCAATGAACCCTCCCGCACACTCCGAGGCACCGCCGCCAATGCCTCCTCCGTCGACACAATCACCACCGGAACGGTCATCAACGCCAGCGTCAAAGCGGACCACATAATGCCGCCCGTCCCCACTGTCGGAGTAGGCAACCGATCACTAAAAAACAACGAATCAACCGTGCCTCCAACAAGGTAAACAAAAAACCCCAACCCAAAGACCCCAAACACAATCGAAGGCACCCCAGCGAGGTTATTCACCGCAATCCGAACCGCCCGCACCACCGCCCCCTGCGCCGCGTACTCCCTCAAATAAATCGCCGCTACCACACCAAACGGCATTACCGCCATGCTCATCAACAGCGTCATCACAAACGTGCCGAAAATCGCCGGGAAAATTCCGCCTTCCGTATTCGCCTCGCGAGGCTCCTCAGTCAGAAAAAGCCGAATGTTTCGAAACATCTCTCCCGCGCGCCCCATCCATCCAGCCGCATTCGGATACGTAAAATGCAGGACGTTTCCCAGACGCACCCTCTGCTCGCCCCCCGACGGCAAACGATACACCAACTCGCCACGCGCCTGCGTGTCCCGCAACTCGCGCCGACGAACATCCAGTGCCTGATACGGCCCCTCCAGCGCTGCGATGCGCTTCGCCAAACCCTGTTGCGCAGCCTCCGTCCCACCTCGCGCAACCAAAACTCTCTGCCGCCGCTGCAAATCCTCCATCTCGCGGTTAATCGCACCAATCCGCGCCTTCTCAATCGTCTGGATCTCGCGGCGTCGCACCGAAACCTCGCGAACTAAACCCCTCAGCACCTCGTCAAACCCCTTCACCGTCGCATCAACATCTCGATCACCCAGCCCTTCAATGCGAACCGGAACCCCAAATGCCGGCCCATACTCCACCCGCTCAATCCGCATCAAATCAGCAGGTTGTCGACTCTTTTCAATCGATGCAACATCCACAAACTTGAACCCAACCCCGTACGCATCCTTGTTCGCAATGAAAAGCTGAACCTCCTGTGGCCCCGACAGGCCAGTTCCCGCCTTCGGACCACGGCGCACCTCCTCCCCAGCAAAAGTCCGCGCCCCCTGCAATGCGTCCGGTGACCCCTCCGCCACCGTCACCTCCAACACCCGCTTCGGCCAAAACGCACCTAACCCATTCCAAAACACGGTCCCCAGTAACCCCAGGATCATCGCAAGCCCCACCGTCACTCCCGAGGTGGTAAACCACACCAAGACCTCGCCCGGACGCCGCAACGTCCCGCCCAACACCTGGTTTTCATGCGAGTTCCCCATAGAAATAAACCGTTCAACTCAGCTTGAACTTCTCGCGCAACCGCTGACGAAATACCTCTGCAACCGTATTGACTGCAAACGTTAGCGCAAACAACACCATCGCCCCAAGAAACAGCGCGCGGTAAAGCGTTCCATGATGAGGCGCCTCCGGTAACTCGACCGCAATATTCGCCGAAAGGGTTCGCATCCCAGAAAAGAGATTCAAATCCATGATGGGCGTATTCCCCGTCGCCATCACCACAATCATCGTTTCGCCCACCGCACGTCCCAACGCAATCATCAGCGCCGAAAAGATGCCTGCGGACGCCGTAGGAAGAATCACTCGCAACGCAGTTTGCCACCGACTCGCCCCCAGAGCCAACGAACCGGTTCGCAACGAAGGCGGTACCGCCGACAACGAATCTTCCGTAATCGTGAAAACAATCGGAATCACAGCAAACCCCATCACAAAACCCACCACCAGCGAGTTTCGTTGCTGAAAGTCAGCCCCCATAACCTGCGGCCACCAGCGACGAAAATCGCCCGTCACCCCGCCAGAGCCATCACTCACCGAAAACGCCCACTGCTCAAAAACCGGGCCCATCCTCCACGCAGCCCACGTCACCAGCAGCATCAGCGGAAAAAATGCGAGAAACTCAAACCCCGGACGAACTTTCACGCGCACCTCCGCCGGCATGCGCTCCCACACCCACCCCATGCCCATCGCCGCAAAGGGAATCGCCACCGCAATCAACATCAACGAGGGAACCCGCGTCTCCGCCAACGGCGCCAGCCACAATGCCGCCAAAAAACCCAGCACGACCGAGGGAAGCGAAGCCATTATCTCCATCAACGGCTTCACCACCGCCCGCACGCGAGGCAACGCAAACTGCGAAATGTAGAGGGCCGCAAGCAATGCCACCGGAACGCCAAACAACATCCCAAACAACGTTCCCTTCAACGTCCCAACAACCAGCGGCACCATCGAAAACTTCGGCTCAAAATCATCAGATCCACCCGTCGACTGCCACTCGTACTTGGGCCGATCCGCACCCTCATACCAAACCTTTCCAAACATCGCGCGAAAGCTCGCCTCGGGATGCGGATCATCCAACGCAAACAACGTCAACCGTCCCGTAGCATCTAACAGCGCCAAGCGATCGTACTTGCTCCCAATCGCACCCAGCACAACGTCCCGCGGCGGAACAAACTCCCACCGCACTTTCTCCGTCGTCGCGTAACATAACTGCACACGCCTCGCACTCCCGGTCAGATACGCCTTATTCCGCATGCTCGGCGCGTAGAACGCCGCAGCCGTGCCCAATGTCGGCATGCGATGAATCTCCCCAAAAAGCCGGTCAGCCCCGCCCGCAGGAACATACAAACTAAACAAACGCGCCTCCCCGCCAGCTCCTGAAAACACCAGCGTCACGTCCCCCAACAAAAAATCCATTCGCGCCACCGCCGCATTGGGCAAATCGCCAAAGGGCCGGAACGTCTGCCTCAACACAAACTCCCCGCCAGCCAACACAAAATACTGCACCTCACCTGATTCCATCGCGACCACCACCGCATCCGCCGTTCGATTCACCTGCAAATGAATCGGCTTCCCAGAAAGCAACGCCGACAAATCACGCGACGCCTCCACCTTGATGTCCCCCGCCCCCAAAAGCGTCCGCTCCTGACTCAACAACGCCACGTGGAGTTCTGACCGCCCTTCGACCTCCTGCACCGCAGCCAAAAGTTTGGTTTCTCCCGCGTCGCCATACCGGATCAATCGAACGGCATAGCCCGGCTTACCAATCGGAACAAACGGCGCCGCCTTGGCCTCCCCCGTCACCACGCGCCGACCCTCAACCTCACTCGACTCAAAACTCAACGAAACCAATGAAAAATACCCGTCAGCCGTACCCACCACCACATCCTGTCGCCCTGAATGGTAAGCCGCCGCCGTCAACCGACGCTCTGCGTCAAACCCGGGATCGGCACGGACATACCCTCGGTCTCCCTGCAAATCAAAAAAGCCAATCCGCCCCTCCGAATCCACCACGACGGGAAGCGCCGAATACTCGTCCAACCCCAACCCAAGATAAGTCCCCTCCGGCAACTGCACGGTCTTCAGCGGATGAACCCGCGCAGTGCGGAATAGCGGAAGAATCTGAAACCCAATAAACACAAAAATCGCCATCACCGCCACCACCACAGCCACTCCTCCCACCTTGATGAACCGGTTCATGAACGCATCGATCAAAATGGTCGATCGCGCCGTCTTAAAACGGTCCGGCGAAGGCGCCCGCCTCGGTTGGGGTTGAGACTCTTTCACAAGAAACGTTTAACGGGGTGACGTCCGCGATTCACGGCCCAACTGACAAAGGACCCAGCAAAAGCGCCCCTCAAAATCGTGCAGGAAGAAACAACGCAAGTTTGGGCTCATGGGTTCAAAGAAAACTCGGCCGAGCTTTCGCCGTCGAGCGCCACGGGTGAAGCGCGCAGATGTAACAGTTCCGTGACAAACGCCGCGCGCGCTCAGTCCCACAGGGTCAACGGACACCAAGCGGCCTACGCGCAAACGGCTCACATCGCTTTCTCACTTTTGGGGGGAAACAGGTTCCTTCGACGAGGCATCTCCTTCCTCAGAAACATCAAGCGCAATTCGAAATCCCACAGAGTCATCCAAAAGCGTTTCTGGCACAGGGCGATGTGCAGCGGATCGAATCATCTCGCGCATCGTCGTTCCCCACGAAGCTCCGCTGGTGAGCCGTTCGCCCAACTTGGCCGCTGAATCGGTCAGGAACTCCCAGACGTTCCCCCCCAAATCATAAAAACCGAGACTGTTAGCTTTAAAGCTCCCAACCGGAGCTGTTCCTGTAAACCCATCGATAACTCCCTCGCACCCCGTGACGACAACCTCCCCTCCATCCTGACGGACCAAACAATGCCGAGCAAACACGCCATTCCCGATTAACCGAACATCAACCCCTTCGCTACTCCCAATCGAAACCTCTCGCTCATCCAAACGTATCACCCCATCGCCCGACTCAGCAGCAGCGTACCTAAACTGAAAAAGCGGACCGCTCTCCACAGATTCTCCGAGGATGGAAGCTGTCTGATTTTCATTCATTTCGAAAAATCTTGCCTTATGCAATTTTCGCCAAGCAACCCTCATTCCGTCCTCGAAATGGCAGACTTCTTTCTCCGCACCGAGGCGCGTCCGCTCAGTTCATAAAACTTGTATGTCCTCGAACCACAACACCCCCCAAGAGATTCGTCTCAAACAGTCGCGCTTCGACTTGGCAAATGCCCAACCAAGCGAAGAAGAAGTCATTCTGCTTGCGGACAAAATCGAGGAGTACGCTCTTCGTCTCGGATTCTCGAATGCCTACACCGCAGGCATCCTCAGCCAGTTGCTTTCAAGTGGCAAAGTGCGCGTCGACTTTCGCGACCACGCAGAACGACTCGAACTCATGCGAAAAGAGGACTCCATGCACAAAACGGATGCCGTCGCGATGATTGAAAGTTTCATCGACCATCTGAAAAAGGCCCGCGGCCACGCCACCGTAGACGATTCCGACGACACCCAACGGATTCTCGTCCAACCCCCAAAACCCTCGCGCCCAGGACAAAGCTGACCCCCTTCAGCGTACAGGCTGACGAGACAACTCCCCATCGCTTGCCCCCTGTCGGCCCCAACCCAAAAAACTGACTCAGCGTGCGATGTTTTCCTACAGGCCAGTCGGGTGATCCAAAAAGTCCCACGGCAAACCAAACCGCTCACCCAAGCGTTCTGCAAGCGCTTTGACCCCAAAGGTCTCTGTTGCATAGTGCCCACCATAAAAGAGGTTCACACCCAGCTCTTCCGCTAACGTGTAACTCCAGTGCGGCCCCTCTCCGGTCACAAACGTGTCCACCCCCGCCGCCGCCACACGCGCCACCTCGCTCCCAGCTCCTCCCGTCACCACCGCCACCCGCCGCACCCGCTCCGGCCCGCCAGCACACACGTGCGGCCGCACCCCCGTGGCCGTCGTCAACGCATCCGCCAAAACGTCGCGCGACACATCCGCGCGCCCAACCAATCCCACCGGCATGCCCTTAAAGTCGAGCACCGGCTCCAAATCCGTTAGACCCAACCGCCCGGCCAGCAACACGTTGTTCCCAAACTCCGGGTGCACATCTAGCGGCAAATGCGCGCTGTACACCGCCAAATCCCCCTCCAACGCCGCGCGCAACTTCCGGTAGGTCGCCCCCGTCCAAACCGACGGGTTCCAAAAAAGCCCGTGGTGCACCAACAACAGCGTCCCCCGCTCCGCCGCAGCCCGTAAAAGCACCGCCTCACAGGCGTCCACTGCCGCAACCAACTTCCGCACACCTCCCGAGTTCTCCAGCTGCAGCCCGTTGTGCGCCTGCGAATAATCGGGCACCTCGCGGATCCGTAACCACTCGTCCGCAACCTTCACAACTTCCTTCAGGCTCACGTCGCTCATCCCAAAACCTTGCCTCCAATCTCACGCCCCAGCAAACCGCAATGGCCCAAGACACCTCAACAAGAGGACGCCCTTTTTGGTGGCGTTGACCGCTCGTTTCCATTCCAATTCCAAATCTGCCGAACGCCCTTGGCGTCCGATTTAATCTGTCTCTCGATCCATCAAAAATCCCATGAAAGCATCCAGCCTTCTCCCCGTTTTCTCCATGCTCCTCGCCAGCGCCGCTCAAGCTCACCCCGGCCACGGCTCGCACAGCAATCCTGTTGAGGCGATCACCCATCAATGGTCCACCCTCGAGTTCGCTATCGTCGGCCTCGCACTCTACTTCCTCGGCGGCAGCCTCATGCGCCTCGCAAAAGGCGCACTCACGGTCCGCCGCCCCGTCAACGAGTAAACTTTGCGCGACGCCCGCATCCCCCTCATAGCCCCCGACCGCACTCCTTCCTATGCCTCCTGAAAGCCAATCCCAACCCAGTATCGCCTGGCTCGCATTTGCACTCCTGACCGTCGCAACCTGGGGCGTGTATGGCGTGTTCCTCCACAACGGCCAAATGAACATGGGGGATCCCGTCAACGGTCGCTACAAAGCCTTCCTCTTCGTCGGAATCGCCTACTTCCTCGTCGCAGTCCTCGCCCCTCTCGCCATGCTCGTCGCCTCCGGCGCATCGTGGTCCATGCCGAAGGCTGGCATGGTCTGGTCCCTCGTCGCCGGCATCATGGGGGCCATCGGCGCATTCGGCGTGCTGCTCGCCTTCGGAGCGAAAGGTTCGCCCGCCGTCGTCATGGCCATCGTCTTCGCCGGTGCACCCGTGGTGAATGCCATCGTGTCCATCATGACCCACCCACCCGCCGGTGGCTGGGGTTCCATCAAGCCCGGCTTCTGGATCGGTATGATTCTCGCCGCCGCCGGCGGATGCATGGTCACCTTCTTTAAACCTGGCCCCGCGCCGAAAAAACCCGCGGCAGCCGTCGAGGCACCTGCCGCCCCCGCTCAAAAGTAACCCTGAGTCGCGTATGCAAACACCGCAACCGCACCTCCCTGCGGCTCTGCTGGAAAACGCGCTCCGCTCTCCCTTCCATCAGCGCCGGATACCCGCCGGCGCTGATTTTTTTTCGCTCCCGCTCCTCTCTAAGTCAGACCTCGCGGCCGACCAACGACTCCACCCCCAGCTCGGCTCCAACCTCGTCCGCCCTGCGCGCGACTACACCCGGATTTCCCAAACCAGCGGAACCACCGCCGCCCCCCTGCTCGTTCCGGATTCACCCTCCAACTGGGAATGGATGCTCGAAAACTGGATGCTCGGCTTTCACTCGCTCGGAGTCACCGCAGCCGACCGCATCTTCTTCGCCTTTTCCTTCGGTCCATTCCTCGGTTTCTGGACCGCCTTTGAAGCCGCAAATCGACTCGGCGCAACCACCTATCCCGCCGGCGGACAGTCCACAGCCGCTCGCCTACAGAATCTCGCGCGGTTCGAGGCCTCAGTCCTTTGCTGCACCCCAACCTACGCGCTTCATCTCGCAGAAACGTCTCGTGCGCTCGCGTTGCCACCGCCCCCCACGCTCCAACGCATCATCGTTGCAGGCGAGCCAGGCGGCCTCTCAGAAAGTGTGCACAACCGTCTCGCCAACCTTTGGCCCAACACCCGCCTGCTCGATCACTACGGCATGACCGAAGTTGGGCCCACCGCCTTCCTCTCCCCCACTAGCCCCAACGCACTCCACATTCTTCCCGATCGTTACCTCTCCGAAATCGTTCATCCCGACTCTCTCATCCCCGTCGCACCGGGCGAAACCGGCGAACTCATCCTCACGCCGCTCGGCCGCTTCGACTGGCCAATCCTCCGCTACCGCACGGGCGATCTCGTTCGCGCGCCGGCACCTGCGGAGCACGGCCTCCTGCATGGAGGTATCCTCGGACGAACCGACGACATGGTCGTCGTACGCGGCGTGAACGTCTACCCTTCCGCAATCCAAGACGTGCTCGCAGCGTTCCCAGAAATCGTGGAGCACCGCATGAACGTGCTTCATCACGGCACCCTCACCGAACTGCACCTCGAAATCGAACCCTCCCCCGCCTGTGCAAACCGTCCCGCACTTCAACGTGCGGCGCAGTCCGCCCTTTATCAAAGTCTCTCCCTCCGCATCGAAGTCACCACCACCGAACCCAACTCCCTCCCACGGTTCGAAATGAAGGCGAAGCGTTGGACGCATCACCGGAAATGAACGGCACGCCTCACTCTGCCCCGCTCTCCCACGCGGAGGTTCGGAATGCCCTCGGCACCGCCACGGCCACGCTCCTTGAGCAGTTCAACGAGGGAGGCTTTTGGGAGGGCGAACTTTCCACCAGCGCACTCTCAACGGCTACCGCCATCATAGCGCTCGCAGAACTCCGCAAGACCGGACTCGACCAACCCGGCGACGATGCACTCATCGAAAGCGGCGTTCAGTGGCTCGCAGCGCATCGGAACGAGGACGGCGGCTGGGGCGACACCACCAAAAGCCTCAGCAACATCAGCACAACGGCCCTTGCATGGGCTGCTTTCGGCGCAGCCGGTGCGGACGAAACATTCCCCGCAGTGGTCGAGGATGCGACCGCGTGGTTGTCTGACCGGAGCGCACAAACCGTTCCCACAGAGTTTGCTGCGGACTGGCGAGCGCGCCTTGCCGAGGCCATCCGGCGCCGCTACGGAAAGGATCGCACCTTCTCCGTCCCGATTCTCACCGCGTGCACCATCGTCGGCCGATTTGGCACCGAAGGATGGCGCGAAGTTCCGGCGCTTCCGTTCGAACTCGCAGCCCTGCCCCAGCGGCTCTACGGCGCGCTCCAACTTCCCGTGGTGAGCTATGCGTTGCCCGCGCTCATCGCCATCGGTCAGGTCGTACACCATCACCGCCCATCGCGCATCCTCCCTTTGCGCTGGCTTCGATCCGCTCTGCGCCAGCGCACCCTCAGCATTCTTGAATCCATTCAACCCTCAAATGGTGGGTTTCTCGAAGCCACTCCCCTCACGAGTTTTGTGCTGATGAGCCTCTGCCACGCGGGCCAGAGTGACACGCTCGTCGCGCTCCGTTGCGCGGGTTTCATCCGCTCCTCCGTGCGCCCCGACGGAAGCTGGCCGATTGACACTCACCTAGCGACGTGGGCAACAACTCTTGCAGTGAAAGCCATTGCACATCAGGAACAAACGCTTTCTCCCGAACAACGCCAATCGGTTCGCGCTTGGCTGCTCAATCAACAGTTCAAAACGACCCATCCCTACACCGGAGCTGCCCCCGGCGGCTGGGCTTGGACCCCTCTCCCTGGCGGGGTGCCCGATGCCGACGACACCCCTGGCGCACTGCTCGCTCTCGCGCACCTCGGGGCCATCGACGGGGAGGTCGAGCGCTCCGTCGCCGCAGGGGTTCAATGGCTACTCGCTCTCCAAAACCGCGACGGTGGGATCCCCACCTTCTGCCGAGGCTGGGGTGCTCTGCCCTTTGATCGAAGTTCGCCCGATTTGACGGCTCACACGCTCCGCGCTTGGAGCGCGTGGCTTCCCCAACTTCCCCACGAACTCCAAACCCGCGTCGAGTTCGCGATTTCTCAGGCGCTCGACTTCCTCCGTGCAACACGCCGAACCAACGGCGGTTGGATTCCCCTCTGGTTCGGCAACCAACACGCGCCCGACGAAACCAATCTCGTCTACGGCACAGCCTGTGTCGTCATCGCTCTCCGCGACCTCAAAAATCGCGGCATCCTCTTTCCCCCAGAACTTCTGCAGGACGCCATCCAGCTCCTCGCTCGCCTTCAACGAGCCGACGGAAGCTGGTGCTCTTCCCTCAGTGCTGACGCCGCGTCACTGGATCCCGCCACCTCAGGCATCCCGTCCATCGAGGAAACAGCTCTCGCCGTCGAGGCCCTCGCAGGAACGGCGAAGGTCGGCGCGTCGGACCGAGGAGCACGCTGGCTGATTCGGCAAATCAACTCAGGAGAGTGGACAACTCCCTCACCCATAGGCTTTTATTTCGCGCGCCTTTGGTACTACGAAAAGTTGTACCCCCTCATCTTCACCACCGCCGCGCTAGGCAAAGTCGCGCGCCACCTGCCGCCGACGCACTAGCCCCGTCTCGCAGACCAGCGAGCGAAATGCGCTCACCGAGCGCGCACATCAAAACACCAGAGCGTGTCGTGATACCGAAGGTACAATCGGCCATCCAAAAGGACGGGGTGCGCCCACGCATCAGACCCAGACGCCGTGGTCAGCTGAAAGCGGCCATCCACTTCAAACCGGTCTGACAGCGGCCGAATCAACGCCGCCAACCCATTCTCGAACAACGCGTAAAGCCGGTCCTCCGCCCAGAGCAACGCTCCCGTCGCATGATTATTGGCGGGACTCGACATCTGAATCTCGTACCGACTTTCCCCCGTTCTCCAATCAATCGCATGCAACGCTGCGCTCTTCTTGCATCCGTTGGTGTAGAGCATGCCGCCCCTCAGAATGCCCGCGCCAGTCAGCGGATCGACCTCACTTCTCCAAACCATTTCTGGCTCGTACGACTCACCGTCCGCTTTCAGGCGATACGCCGTGCCCGGTGCACCGTCTGGCGCGGCGTAAAACACCATCCCGTCACCGAAAACCGGCGCACAGCACGTCGCGCCCCAGTTATTGCGAACAGGCACCTTCCAAAGCACGCGCCCGTTCCCCGCATCCAACCCAATGCCATGATGCGAAGTGGTCCCAATCAAGACCTGGCGCGAACCCATTCGGATCAATCCCAGTGACGAATACGCAGCCTTATCGCCCTCCAGCGATTCGCCCCGCCACAAAACCTTCCCATCGCGCTTGTTCAACGCCACCACACCCCCCTCCGTACCCATAGGCGACACCAGCAATCGTTCCCCATCGATGAGGAGGCAGTCCGTCATGCCCCACGTAATATTCTTCCCACCAAAGGCATCCAACACACTCGGAATACTCCAACGCTCCTCTCCGGTCCTCGCATCAAATGCAGCCACGCGGCCATGCGCATTCATGTGGTAAACCAACCCCTCCGAATACACACAACTCGAACGCGAACCCGCATAGTTCTTTGTCCAAGCCCCGCCATTCGAAGCCGACCAACGCACGTGCCCATCCCCATCTAAACACTGAACCATCACCTCCCCGTCCTTATCCCCCGTCAGGTAAATCAACCCATCCACCACAATCGGAGAGGACCATCCCCTACCAATTCCCTCCGCCTTCCACAAAAGCGGAGGCCCCTGCTCCGGCCACCGCTTCAGCAACCCCGTTTCGCTGCTAATACCGTCGCGACGCGGCCCACGCCACTGTGGCCATCCCCCTTCAGGAGAGGCAACTGGCCCGTCTCCACCCGAAGGGACCGCCGCCGTAAAGACGCATCCCGTCAGGAGCACTAAACCCATCCGCAACATCGAACGCATCGTCATAACCCGAGCAAAACGCAAACACCGCGCCACGCTGTCCATCGCCTCACTGAACCGGCTTCCGGTCTACCCACCGAAAATCAGCGAACACAATGCGCGTCAAATCCGCCCCCTTGGCTGGCTTGATTTCCAAGCTCCCAACTTCCATCCAATCCTTGAGCCGTTGCCCCGAGATGCCGTGCACCATCCGTTCGGCAGGAACCACCATATCCTGCCAGTCATCTGATGCCGTTATCTCCAACGCCGTCGCATACTGCTGCCCCGCAGCAAACTGAATGTTCTGCGGCTCCGTGCAATAAAACCGAAATGCCAAATCTCTCCCCGCAGGCGCTTTCCACTTCGGATCGTTCAGTTTGTCGGTTCGAGATCCACGGTGAATGTTCAGACATCGAAAGCCCCGAATACCTCGAACCCCCTCCGCCTCCGCAACCTCAGACCAGCCCTCCCCGCTGCCAAGTTCCGTCGAAGGTTTATCCGTCGCAACCGCCGCCCCCAACTTCGACGGAACCGCAGCATTAAATCCAGTCGACCTCACCACCGTGTTGTCATAAGTCACGTTCGCATAGCTGAAAACGTAGTCGCTCGTATTGAGCACCGGTAGCTTCGCAACCCATCGTCCGCCCGCACGGACCGCACTCACATCGCGCCACGACCGCGCAAAACTAATCGGGCTCTTCTGCGCGAGATAGCACTCCACGGACGTCACCCGTCCCGGCGAATCAGGCGTCACAACGAGCTCCGGAATGCCTTGGGAGTCCAAGCGTATCTCCGAAGCAGGCTGCTCAGGCCAAAAGATGTCCCGTCCCAAAACATGGCGCTCAAGCCACAGTCGCGTGTCCTGTCCAATCCGCTCCGTGTTGTGATGTCCCCGTGCCTGAACCGCAAACGACCACGGAACACCCGACGGAAATTGCTTAAAACTCTCCAACCCGCGTTCATGCCCCCCGTGGTGATCGTTCGATCCATTCAAGAAGAGCGTTGCCGCCTTCAGGAAAGGGACATGCGCCTCAGGCGCAAGCGATTCCAGGAACACCGACTCGCCGGCGCTCTTCGGAGGAACCACCGCGCCGGGGTCGTACATCCACACGCGCTTGTCGCGGTAATACACGTTGTACCCAATCCCGAAATAGGCCGCCACCGCACGCACCCGAGCATCCATCGCGAGGTTCCACATGAGCGTTCCTCCATAGGAGTAACCGATGGCACCGAGCCGCCCGCGATCCACTTCTGGCTGCCGCTCAAGATAGCTTAATACCCTGCGCTGTAGCGCGTACCATAAGTAATCAGAGCTCTGCGTGGGATCCGTGATGTCGGCGCCCCCAGGAAGCGTGGTAATCACGCGATCCCCCGCCTTGCCATCCATGTTTCCGTGCGCAAGTCGCGGCGGATATTTCGTGAAGTGCACACGCTCACCCGTTTTGCCGCAGTAATCGTGCGCCATCACCGCCCAACCTTCTTTGACATAACTGGGGTCGATAGCAGCCTGCCCCATCCACCCGTGAACCATAAGAAGTCCAGGCGCTTTTTCCGCACCCGCTTTGACGCTGTACTCACAGTACACACGCACTTCCTCCGCATTTACATATGCGCTGATGTAGCTCTTCCGTTTGCGAACACCCTCCCGCACAACGTCTTCAACGACTTCCTCTTTGAAGTCTTCTTTGCTGTCGTCGTACCCTGCCCAAAGTTCTTTCGGCGAGGGCGCCCCGAAAACTCCTGCGCCTCCGACGAATACAGCGAACAGGACCACACAGATGCGATGGCTGAGACGGCATTTCATGCTCCGTCGACGAGCAAGCCATGTTCCCCATCACGATTGGTGCGGACAATGGCGACGCAGCACACTCCGGACAAGAAGAAGGCATACCCTCAGCGCGTGGAAAAGCGCTTGGAATCGGCGCGCTGGAAGGTTGTCTTTCCACAGGCTTATGCACCTTTCAAACCTCATCGCTCCTCCGCTCGTAGCGGCTGCCCTCGTCATCCCCGCGGCAGCCTTGGCCGACAGCGCTGATTTGAACCATTTCGAAAACAAGATTCGGCCCGTGCTGGCCGAACGGTGCTACGAATGCCATTCAACGTCCCAGAAGGTGAAAGGTGGCTTGGTCCTCGACACCAAAGACGGTCTCCTCAAAGGCGGCGACACAGGCCCGGCCATCGACCTCACCTCTCCCGATAAAAGCCTGATCGTCAAAGCGCTCCGCCATCAAGACGATCTTCAAATGCCCCCAAAAAGCGAGCGGCTCCCAGAGTCCGTCGCCAACGACTTCGCCCTCTGGATCAAGTCGGGAGCACCCGATCCTCGAACGACCGAATCCAAGCCCACTCAGGGCATCGACTGGCAGCAAGCGCGGCGACACTGGGCATTCCAATCAGTCAAACGCCCGACCGTTCCGGGCGAGCCGAGCGGCAGCCATCCGATTGATCAGTTTGTCCGCACGCGCCTCTCACAGGAGGGCCTAGAACCCTCAGCGCAAGCAACTGCCCGCACGCGCATCCGGCGCCTGAGCTTCACGTTGACCGGTTTGCCTCCCGCATTTGAGGATGTGGAAGCTTTTGAAAAAGATGCCTCAGCAGCTCACTACCGAAGGCTGGTGGACCGCTACCTGAACTCTCGAGAGTTTGCAGAAAAATGGGGCCGACACTGGCTCGATGTCGCGCGCTACGCAGAAGACCAAGCCCACACGTTTGGCGTGAAACCGAACTCCGAGGCGTGGAAATACCGGGACTGGGTCATCAACGCGTTCGCGCAGGATCTTCCATACGACACCTTCGTTCGCCACCAGATTGCCGCCGACTTCCTCCCCGAACCCGACCGCAAAGCCAACCTCGCCGCTCTCGGTCTCTTCGGACTCGGCGCTCAATATTACAAGAATACCGACGCTGCTCGCGCGATTGCGGACGAACTCGACGATCGCGTCGATACCCTTTCACGAGGGTTTCTCGGACTGACCCTTTCCTGCGCTCGCTGCCACGATCACAAGTACGATCCCATTCCAACACAGGACTACTACTCCATCGCGGGAGTCTTTCACTCCTCCCGACTCGTCAATGCCCCCGAGGCCACTCAGCAAGAGATTGATCGCTACAACGAGGCCAAAAAGCAGCTAGACGCTGCAGAGCTCGAACTAAACCTCTTTGTCCGAGAGCAACGTCACGCCGCTTTGCTGTCACATTGCGCCCATACCGCGGGGGCTTTCGCCGCCCTCGACGCCGTGCTCTCCGAGAAACGCCGAGCGCCTTCGATCACAGTCCCGAAGGAGCTCGATCCTCTTTTCAAACTTCTCGACCGATTCCGTAACGACAAGAAATACAAGAATATCGCAGCGGCGTGGCTCTCGCTCGAGGCGGCCGGCTCAGAGGAAGAAAAATCGCTCTGCGCAGAGGTTCTCCGCGACGCCCTGGTTGATGCGGTAGAAAAGGAACGAACCGCGTTTACCAACAAAAAGCCCGACAAGAATCTTCAAGAGATTGTCGATTCGCTATTTGGAGAAAAAGGGGCAGCACCTCTGGGAGACGGATGGAAAAGCACAATCACCCCAGAGGGGCAGCAACAGCTCGCGCTGCTCGAATCCACTGCGGCTGAACGGAAAAAGATCCTCGGTCCCGAGCTTCCGGTGGTTCATGCCATTGCTGAAAATAAACCTGCGGACCTGAAGGTTTACATTCGGGGAAATCCAGCGAACCAAGGCGCTCTCTCGCCACGACGCTTTCTCCGCGTCCTCGCGGGCGATGAGCCGACTCCCTTTTCGCAGGGAAGCGGACGCAGCGAACTTGCAGACGCCATTGCCGACAAGACCAATCCGCTCACCGCGCGCGTCATGGTCAATCGCCTGTGGGGGTGGACGTTCGGACGAGGCATCGTCAACACGGCAAGTAACTTCGGGGTGTTGGGAGATAAGCCGACGCATCCCGAACTGCTCGATTGGCTGGCTGCGGAGTTCATGGAGAACAACTGGTCGGTGAAATCCGTGCTCCGGCTTCTCGTAACTTCAGAAACATTTCAACAGTCCTCAGAACCCTCCCCTGCGTCGCGAGAGAAGGACGGCAACAACGCGCTGTTGTCGCGCTTTCAAAGCCGGCGCATGGACATCGAGAGTTGGCGCGACAGCGTGTTGTTTGCTGCGGGCTCGTTGGAACCGGCTCAGGGAGGCCCCACTTTTCCTCTGAGTGACAGCAAAGCGGCGAAGCGAACCGTTTACGCAAAAGTGAGCCGTCATGAGTTGGATTCACTCCTACGCCTCTTTGATTTCCCGGATCCGAATATCACCAGTGAGAAACGGGTGGAAACCACGATTCCTCAGCAGCAGTTATTCATGATCAACAGTCCGTTCGTGCTCACGCAGGCCGAGCGACTGGCCAAGCGAGTCAAGGCCGCTGCCAAAGACGACGTCGAGCGTGTGCGCATCGCGCACCGCTTCGCGCTTTCTCGCGAACCAGCCCCCGAGGAGGCCGATTTGCTCAGCCATTTCCTGAGCCAGCAGGATCCCGATTCTGAAAAAAATACTGCCAAACAGGAACGCATCGAGCGTCTGTGCCAAGCGCTACTCATTTCAAACGAGTTCCTCTTCATCGATTAATCACCACCCCATGAATCTCCCTCTCTCTCGCCGTGATTTGCTCGCCCGCGTCGGCACAGGAACCGGTTTACTTGGCCTGAGCGCGTTGCTCGGCCAACAGGCCTCTGGAGCGGCAGCAACGCCACTCTCGCCACGGCAATCCCATTTTCGTCCCCGCGCAAAGCGACTCATTCATCTCTTCATGAATGGTGGTCCTTCGCAGGTGGACACCTTCGATCCCAAGCCGGAACTAACCAAACATCATGGGGATAAGCCTCAGTTGGCTGATAAAAAAACCGAACGTAAGACGGGGGCGCTCATGCGCTCACCCTTCGCGTTCAACCGAATGGGGAAATCCGGCATTGAGGTGAGCGAGATTTTTCCTCAGGTCGGCAGTTGTATCGACGACATCTGTGTCATCCGCTCGATGCACACCAACATTCCCAACCACGAGCCTTCGCTCCTGATGATGACGAGCGGTGAAACTCAGCCGACACGGCCGAGTTTTGGATCGTGGCTCGTGTACGGTCTCGGTACCGAGAACGCCAATCTTCCTGGCTTCGTCGTGCTGTGCCCCGGCAAGCCAGTGGTGGGGCCCCAACTCTGGTCCAGCAGCTTCCTCCCCGGCGTTTTCCAAGGGGTTCACGTGAACAACGGAAACCTAGATCCAAAACAGATCATCCAGAATATTTCCAACCCACGCCTCGGCCCTGGCGCACAACGCGAGCTGATGGATCTTCTAGGAACGATGAATCGCCGGCACGCCGACGCCCATGGACGCGATAATCCCCTGGAAACGCGCATCCATTCCCTCGAAATGGCTTTCCGAATGCAGTTTGAAGCGCAGGACGTGTTCGATCTCTCACGCGAACCGGAGCCGGTCCGCGAGGCGTACGGGAAATCGCCGTTTGCCCAAGCCTGTCTTACGGCACGTCGCCTCGTCGAAAGCGGGGTGCGCGTGGTGCAAGTCTTCTCTGGCAGCGGGCAACCTTGGGACAACCACGACGACATCGCCAACCATCGGTCCCTAGCACAGCAAACGGATCAACCCATCGCCATGCTCCTGCGCGACTTGAAGGAGCGCGGACTGCTGGAGGACACACTCGTACTTTGGGGAGGCGAGTTTGGGCGCACCCCGACGTCAGAAGGATCCAAAGGTCGAGACCACAACAATCATGGCTTTACCGTTTGGTTGGCGGGCGGGGGGGTGAAAGGCGGCACCGTATACGGTTCCAGCGATGACTTCGGCTTCGCCGCAGTGGATCAACGGATGCATGTTCACGACCTCCACGCCACGATTTTGCACCTGATGGGCTTCGACCACGAAAAGTTGACCTATCGTTACTCTGGACGCGACTTCCGGCTGACCGACGTCCACGGCACCGTCGCCCACGACATCATCGCGTAAAGGGGCTTATACGGCCTCCCTCACCAAAGGCTCGAAAGGAAGAGACGCATTACGGGATTTCCCAAACACCGATTGCGTTGGAGCATCGTTTTCGTGAACCGCTCCAAACTGTGTTCCCATCGCGCGGTGATGGCGCCCATTGCTTTGCCATGGTCGATTCCCAAACGCTCCGAAAAGCATTCTTACGAGCCCTGCCTTTGAAGACCCAAAACCGCGTTTGAATCCGCCCCAATCTCTCCAGCGAGCCGTTTTACTGGCATGTGAGCGATTTCAAGGAGCGAACATCCAAGACTCTGCACGTTCTGGGTTTAGAAACCGGAAAAACCTCGCGAGCGATCTCCCAACTCCCGTTCACGTTGTCGCTGCGATACTGGATAATCCTGAAGGTTTCCTTGCGTACGCTTCCTGATTTTGCGCGCTCAGACAGACCGTCCCCGAGTTCGGCTCTGGCGTTTCGGGGGATGGCAGATAGAGGGGGATTGGCCTGTCCCCCAAGGAGTGGGCGTGTGTTTGGGGGATTTCGTGGGACAGTTCGTGGGAGAAGGGGTAAACGAAGCCGCCCCTAGCGAGCGGTGAGCTTGCTAGGGGCGGGAGGTACTGGCGATGTCCTACTTTCGCGCGACCTATAGACGCACTA
>JBEEPE010000332.1:0-4444 GCA_041191265.1 Verrucomicrobiota bacterium
CCTCCACCCGAGCCCCATAATCCCGACCCAACTGCAGCTTCCGAAACCGCGCGCACCCCTCGCCATCCACCACCACCGCCATCGGTCCCGCCGCACGAATCATCAAACTGTTCGCCGGCACCGTCCGCACCTCCTCGGCCCGCGCATCCGGCAACTCCACCTGCGCAAAGCTCCCCGACAACAACCCGCCATCGTCGTTATCCACCTGCACCTCAGTCAAAAGCGTCCGCGACTGAGGATCAATCGCACCAGCCGTCCGCGAAACCGTTCCCTCCCGCGTCTCCCCCTTCAACTCCGGCACCGACAACACCACTTTTTGCCCCACCTCAATCGAACGCGCAAACCCCTGCGGCACACGAACAAACGCCCGCAAATCCGTAACATCTGCAATCCGAAACAACTCCGTCTTCCCCCCCAAATCCACCAACTGCCCCACCTCCAAACTCCGCGCAATCACCCGCCCCGCAAACGGAGCCGTGATCCGCGCAAATCCAAACACCTTCCGAACCCGCTCCATCTCCGCAGCCGCCGCCTCCACATGGGCCCGCTTCAGATTCACATCAGCAAACTTCTCATCCGCTTCCTGCTGGCTCGCCGTTGCGGACGATAACAAATCCTTCCACCGCGCCGCCGTAATCTCCGCCAGCGCCAGCGCCGCCGAAGCCTGAACGTGCTGCGCCTGCGCGCGCTCGGCATCCCGCTCAATCTCCGGCGCATCAATCTCCGCCAACAAATCCCCCTCCTTCACCTCCGCCCCCAAATCCACATGGAACGCCCGAACGTACCCCCCCACTCGCGCGTTAATCACCGCCTCACGCGCTGGACGCAACTCCGCCGGTAACTTCAACGCCCCCTCTCCCTTCGCAACCTCAGGCACGGTCACACGAACCCACACCTCCGCCAACTGCCGAGTATCGGCCACCACTTCCGCCTGATGTCCCGCCCTCGCCCCCACCACATAACGGTAGCCAAAAAATCCAGAGGCAACCGCCAATCCCAAAAGAACCACCCCGCCAACGGCACCGGTAACCCCTCCTCGCTTCGACACCCCCGTTTTTTCCACATCCAGACGCACGTTCATCTCACGATTCTCACCTCTCCGCTCGCGCCATCAATCCGCGAAACCCACAAACTTTCCCTCCCAAATGCAACTCGAAGACCGACTGAACCCAAAAACTCAACTGAAAAGCGCCTTGACCGGCTTTCCAGAGGAAAACGGGGGCCGAGAAATTCCCGTGTTCTTGCCGATGTCATTCAAAGGCACTCCCAACGCATGAAGAATCGTCGCATGCAAATCCTGAGGAGTCACCGGATCGCTCTTCGGAGCTGAACCCGTCTTATCTGACTCCCCATAAACCGCTCCACCTCGAATCCCGCAGCCCGCAACAATCGCCGAAAAACACTGCGGCCAATGCTGCCGCCCCGGAGGCCCTTGCGTGAGAATCACCGGCGTCCGCCCAAACTCACCCACCGCAACGACCAACGTGTCATCCAACATCCCACGCTGCTTCAAATCCGTCAGCAAAGCCGATAACGCCTGATCTAAACGCGGTAAACAGAATCCCATACCGTACGAGCCAGACCCAAACGCATTACCCATCCCCATGTTTCCGCCGTGCATATCCCAACTCGAACTCGGTGGTCCCCCACCCGTTTCGCCCGGAGCCGGTCCAACCCATCCATTAACCGTCACAAAACGGACCCCCGCCTCAACCATCCGGCGCGCCAACAAAAGGTTCTGACCCAACGGATGCATCCCGTAACGCTCCCGTACCGACGTCGGCTCCTCCTGCAAGTTGAAGGCCGCTCTCCCCTCCGGACGCGTCATCGCATCGAACGCCCGCTCACGAAGCTCATTCCAATCACGCCCAAGCGGCTCCGCCGCCAACTGATCTGACTCAAGACTCCCCAACAACCGGCGACGAACCTGCAACCGATCAAGATCCGTGGGTTCAAAAATCTCAGGCGACTTAAAGTTCGGCATCGCAGGATGATTATCCGCAGCGCCAATAAACACCGGAGCGTACGAGGAACCCAAATACCCGCCCGAACCAATGTTCGGAGCACAGAAAACCGGCGGTCCAACACACTTCATCAACCACGCATTCGTCAGCAAGTTCCGCTCGCTCGCAAGGTGCTTCGCCACCACAGAACCGATGTACGGCAAATCATCCGGAACGCCCTGCTTCACCTGCTCAACAATCTGCCCACTCAACAGATTGTGCATCGCATCAAAATGATTGCTGATCGGGCGCGGATGCGTCATCGAGCGAATCAAACAAAACTGGTCCGTCACCTTCGCCAGTTGTGGGTGCAACTCCGAAAGATGCATGCCCGGAACCTTCGTCCGAATCGATTTGTACGGCCCCCGAATCTCAATCGGTGCGTCAGGCTTCATATCCCACGTGTCGATGTGGCTCGGTCCCCCACACAACAGAAGAAAAATACAGCACTTCTTCGACGGAACCGCGTTTCCCGATGAATCAAACCGATCCTTCCCCAACACCATCCCCGGGACTGAGAAGTTCAGCAAACCCGTCCCGCCTACTTTTAAAAAATCACGGCGACTAACGCTCGAAGTGTCCATAACAAAAGGTCCAACGTTTCAGTTTAAGCGATTCCACAGGAACGTTCCGCAACCCTCTGAAGGAAAAAAGGAAAGGTCAAAATAAAACCATCACAAACTAGCCACACCACCCAGCCCTCTCTGAAACGTCAGCGTGGACACTTTAAAAACTCAGTCGGCAGGGCGAATCCCCCTTCAGCCATCAATAAACACATCCAGCTGTTGACCCACATACACCGGTACAGACGGCTTCGGGAACTGAAAAATCACCTGCAAAACCCGCGTGTCCACCCGCTCGTTACTGTCTCCCGCCAACGCCCGCTTCCGCTGAACAAACGGCTCAATCCGCATAAACTCCAACGCAATCGGATCCTCCCGGCGCCCCTTCAAAAAAGCCTTCGCCGTGCATCCCGCCATCACTCGCGGAGCGTTGTCCTCGTCGATGTCAACCCGCAGTTGATACCGGTCAATCTGCCCCAGTAAAACCAAGGAATCCACGGACGGCACCGCCGCGTACTCTCCCGGACGCACGTTCACCTGCAAAACCGTCCCAGCCCTCGGCGACTTCACCACCAACAACTCACGCAAAACCTCAGCCCGACTCAACTGCGCCCTCGCTAACGCCAAATCCGCTTTCCGCGTGTCCACCCGACTCCGCGCCGCTCGAAACGCAAACTGCGTTCGCTGCCGCTCGTCCACACTCACCACCTGCCCCTCCTTCAACCGCTGCATCCGATCCCATTGATCCTCACGATCCGCCAACCCAATCTCCGACTCCAAAATCGACGCCTCAATCGACGCAATGTTCGCGCGCTGAACCTCCACCTGCGAAAGCGCATCCCGCGCATCCAACTCAAGTAACACGTCACCCTCCTTCACCTTGTCCCCAACCTTCACCGCCACCCGAGACACCAACCCCGGCACCGCAGCAGAAACCCGAACATTCTCATCCATCCCCTCAATCAACCCGCGCCCCCCAATCGCACGCACGTACGGCGACGGAACCGGATCGGCCAGCGGTGCCACAGGCTCCGGCTTCACCTGCTGACTCCGAACCAAATGCACCGAAGCCGCAATCCCCGCCAAAGCCACATAAGTCGAAATATTCTTAAACATATTGAGCAGGAAAACTTTCTGGACCGAACACCGACTTCACTCGCCCATCCTCCATCTCCGCAATCCGATCCGCGAACGAGAAAATCCGGCTATCATGCGTCACCACAATCACGCACCGGTCCGGACGACACGCTCGCTCCTTCATCAACTCCACCACACGGCGCCCCGAAGCCGCATCCAACGCCGCCGTCGGCTCATCACAAATCACCAAACGCGGCTCGTGAACCAGCGCGCGCGCAATCGCAACCCGCTGCTGCTGCCCACCCGACATCTCACGCGGAAACGAACGCAACCTGTCCCCTAAACCCACCTCGAAAAGCATCCGCGCCGCCGCCGCCATCGCATCCTTCCGTCCAACCCCCTGCAACAATAACGGCACCGCCGCATTCTCCTGAGCTGTCCAAGCTGGTATCAGGTTGAACTGCTGAAAGATGAATCCAACGTTCGCTCCCCGAAACCGGGTCAAACGCCCGCTCCGCATCTTCACCAAATCCTCGCCAAACACCTCCACCCCCCCCTCGTCCCCACGCAAAGTCCCACACATCACACTCAAAAGCGTCGTTTTTCCGCATCCCGACGGCCCCACAATCATCAGCATCTCCCCACAACGCGCCTCCAAATCCACGCTCCGCAAGGCCTGTACGCGCCCGTCCCCCGAGCCGAATCCCTTGCTCAACCCAGAAATTCTCACGGCCACAGCCACCCCCGCATCCGCATTCGTGGAGGATTGACTGCTCATTTGAAAACCATCGCAGCCTCCGC
>JBEEPE010000333.1:0-13342 GCA_041191265.1 Verrucomicrobiota bacterium
GTCGTTGCCCTCTGGTCCCACGGCCCTCGCGCATGGTTCGGCAGCGGACCCGGCCTCGAGCCTCACGAAACCGGACAACTCGTCCTCGTCAAAAGCACCGATGACGGTCTCACGTGGTCCGCCCCCATCAACCTCACGCGTCAGGTCAAAAATCCCTCATGGCGCCTCTGTTTCAATGGCCCCGGAAATGGCATCCAACTCCGCGATGGCACCCTCGTTTTCCCCGCGCAGTTCAAGGAGAGTGTAAAACTGCCCGACGGCAAGGAACAGGCCGCCGCTCACTCCTGCTTCATCGCCAGTCAGGACGGCGGCGAAACATGGAAAATCTCGCCCGCCGCGATCCCAACCAACCCGCAAACCAGCGAAAGCAGCATCGTCCAACTCGCCGACGGCGCCCTGCTCCTCAGCATGCGCAACGAATCTCGCGCCGGAGTTCGTGCATGGGCACGCTGGGAGTGGAAAACCAGTCTGCTCAACGGGAAATGGAGCGAACCGTGGTTCGCCGTGGCAGACCCCACCTGCATGGCGAGCCTTCTCAAACACCCCAGCGGCGACATCCTCTTCTCCAACCCCGCTAGTTCCCAAAAACGCGTCGCGCTCACCATTCGCTCCAGCACCGACCAGGGTAAAACATGGAGCAACGGACGACTCCTCGACCCTGGACCCTCGATGTACTCGTGCCTCACCGTTCTGCGCGACGGTCAACTTGGAGTGCTCTATGAAGCCGGTGACGCCGACGGGTTGGTCTTCGCTCGATTCCCCCTCGAGTGGGTGCTCGAAGGGGCCAGCTCGCCCACGGTCCCCGAGTCACGCCCGAACACCGGCAAGTTTGGTTGGTGGCCCGCACGACACGCGGCAAAACTGGACGAAGCGCGCAAAGGCGGAATCGACGTCCTCTTTCTCGGCGATTCCATCACCCAAGGCTGGGAGGCCACCGGCAAAGAGCCTTGGCAGAAACATTTCGCCCCCCTCCATTCTGGAAACTTCGGCTTCGGCGGCGATTCCACCCAACACGTTCTCTGGCGCATTCAAAATGGCGAACTATCCGGCCTTACCCCAAAAGCCGTCGTCTTGCTCATCGGCACCAACAACGCGCGCCACAGCGACGCCTCGCCCGAACAAATCACCGACGGCATCCGAGCCGTCATCACCCACATCCACGCCGCATCGCCCTCCACAAAAGTCCTCCTCCTCGGAATCCTTCCACGCGGACACGGCCCCGAAGATCCCACCCGCCAACGGTGCGAGGCCGTGAACAGCCTCCTGCCGGCTCTCGCGGATGGACAACGCGTGCACTTCATCAACCCCGGAACCACCCTGCTCGACCCCTCCGGAATCCTCCACCGCGACCTCGCCCCCGATCTCCTGCACCTCAGCGTCAAAGGCTACACCCGAATCGCACCTCCCATCGCAGAGGCTCTCCACCGAATTCTGGAAAAGTAAGCAACCGGCGAAACAAACGAGCCCACCCGTGCTATCCTCACGGCTCCCCATGGCTCCGCTGCTCACCGCACTCCAACTCCTCACCCGGATTCCCGTCCCCTCCAGCACCCCCTTCTCCGAGGACATCGCGCGCCGCGCCCAAGCTTGGTTCCCTTGGGTCGGCCTAGTCACAGGACTCGCCATGGCCGGTCCCCTGCTGATTGCCGATCCACACCTCCCCAACCTCGCGCCCTTCGCCGCCGTCCTCTTTCCCCTTCTCCTAACAGGCGCGCTCCACGAAGACGCCATCGCAGATTCCGCAGACGCACTCTTCGGAGGACACACCCCCGAACGCCGGCTCGAAATCCTGAAAGACAGCCGCCTCGGCACCTACGGCGCCTGCGCCCTCTGGTTCCTCCTCACCGCCCGCTTCCTCGCAGCACGCGAGCTTTACGCGAACCTCGCCGTCGCTGACCTCATCAAAACCATCCTCTTCGCACACGTGTTCGCCCGCACCCTCGCCGCGCTGACGAGCCATTGCTGCGCCCCGCGAACCATCGACACCGCGCAACGCACCGCCCCGTTCACCGGAAAGCTCTCCCCACTCGGACTCCTCATCTGCATGGCCCCAACCGTCACCGTTCTTACGCTCGACCCACCGCGCGCCGCAATCACCGTCGCCCCCACGATAGGAGCCATCGTCGTCGCCCGCCTCTACCTCAGCCGCATCGGTTCCCTCCGAGGCGATGCCCTCGGTTGCATCATCGCACTCTCCGAAACCCTGATGCTCGCTCGCCCAGAAACACTCCTCTGACCATGGCCTCCCACCTCACCCTCATTCTCGGCGGAGCCCGAAGCGGCAAAAGCAGCCACGCCGAACACCTCGCCGCCGCAGAAAATCGCCCCGTCCACTTCCTCCCAACGTTCAACCCAGCCCTCTGCCCCGAAGATCCCGCAATGTCGGAACGCATCGCTCTCCACAAAGCCAGACGCCCCGCATCATGGACCACCCACGAATCCGCGCACACAAACCTCAGTGAAACCATCGAACGCCTCGGCAACTCCCTCATCCTCATCGACTGCATGACCCTCTGGCTTTCCGGACTCCTCGCAGCCAATCCAACCAGCGAGCCCATCCCCCACCTCGACGCACTCTGCCGCACCCTCGCACAAAGCCCCGCACACATCCTCTGCGTCTCCAACGAACTCGGACTCGCCCCCGTCCCCTCTAACCCTCTCGCCCGAACCTTCCGCGATCTCCACGGCACCATGAACCAACGCCTCGCTCACCTCGCCCATACCGTCGAGTGGGTGCTCGCCGGTATCCCCGTCCGCATCAAACCCGCCCGATGAGTTCCTCCGCCTCCCACACCCACGGCGGAGATCTTCACCGCGCAACCGCGCAGTTTGGACGCACCGACTTCGTCGACTTCAGCTCCAACCTCAATCCGTTCGCTCACTTCCCGCTCCCCACCTCGCCCCACCTCCAAACATCCATCTCCCGCTACCCCTCCGCCGGTGCTGACGACCTCCTCCCCTTCTTCGCCGCAGCAACCAACCACCCCGAACATCACCTCATCCCCACCGCAGGGGCCATCGAAGGCATCTACCTCGCCACACGCCTGTTCCCAAACAGCCCCGCCATCATCCCCGCGCCCTCATTCCCTGACTACCTCCGCGCCGCACACGCAGCAGGTCTCGACATGGCAGCCGCCGACCAACCGGAAGCCAACCTCGACTCCATCGCGCACCGCTTGGCAGCGCGACTGAAGAAAACGAGCAACCCCCACCGCCCCGTCATCCTCCTCGGCAATCCAAACAACCCCACCGGATTGCTCCACCCACGCCAAGATCTCGCATGTCTCATCCAATCCGAAAACGGACAACACGCCACGTGGATCGTCGACGAAGCATTCATCCATCTCGTTGATGCAGAATCGCCCTCGCTCCTCGCAAATCTGCACGACCTCCCCAATGTCATCCTCATCGGCGCATGGACAAAATCATGCGCTATCCCCGGCCTCCGCCTCGGATACCTCGCAACGTCCAACCCGCAATACCGCGAACACCTACGCGCACTCCAACCTCCATGGAGCGTCAGCGGCCCCGCCGCGCTCTGGGCGCGCACCCACCTTCGCCAAGAAATCCGACACACCCTCCGCGAACACGCAAAACGCATCGCCGCTGAACGCTCGCGCTTGATCGACGCTATCAACGCGATTCCCGGCCTCGAAGCCCTCCCCTCAGCCACCAACTTTTTCCTCATCCAATCCACGCTCATCTCCGGCGAAGCCCTGCGCGAATCGCTCGGACGCAAAGGCTTCCTGCTCCGCGATCATCGCGGACTTCGCATGGATTCCAACCTCTCACGATGCGCAGTCCGTTCCCGTCAGGAAAACGACAGCCTCCTCGACGCCCTCAACCGCTCCCTTCACCCCAGCCCCGTCTCGTTCCCTTCACCACCCACGCGCAAACCCGCCAAAGTCATCGCCGTCCTCGGAAGCTCCTCCAACAGCGGTAAAAGCTGGGTCGCAACAGCCCTTTGCCGACTCCTCGCAAACCGCGGATTCCGAGTCGCCCCGTTCAAGGCCCAAAACATGTCAAACAACAGCGCCGCCACTCCCTGCGGCGCCGAAATCGGACGTGCCCAAGCCGCCCAAGCCGAGGCCTGCCGCTTGCCCCCTAGCCCCCTCATGAATCCGGTGCTCCTCAAGCCAGCCGGAAATAGCACCTCCCAACTCGTCGTCCTCGGTAAAGCCCAAAACCACATCCCCGCCCGCGAGTACTACCAACACGTCGAACCCCTCCGCACCATCGCCCACAACACCCTCAATCAACTCCGCGCAGATCACGACGTTATCGTCATCGAAGGCGCCGGAAGTCCCGTGGAACTCAATCTGATAGAACGCGATATCGCCAACCTCGATCCCGTCCGCCACGCCGATGGACGCTGGATTCTCGTGACCGATATCGAAAAAGGCGGCGTATTCGCTCAAGCCGCCGGAACATGGAGCCTCCTTTCTCCCCGCGATCAAGCCTCATGCATCGGCCTAATCGTAAATAAGTTCCGTGGCGATATCTCCCTTTTCGCCAACGCCGGCGACTACTTCCGCGACATCTTCGGCGCCCCCTTCCTCGGAACCCTGCCCTTCGCACCCACCCTCCAACCCGAGAGCGAGGACAGCCTCAGCAACCGCGCACACACGAAGCCCTCCCCGCGCACCGATACAGCATCCCCACGCCTCCAAGTCCGTTGGATCCCGTTCCCCAGCGTTTCAAATGCGCAAGATCTCGAACCGTGGGCAAGCGACCCCGGCATCGATATTCAGCCCGCCCAGAATCCTAACCAAATCGCGCAAGCCGACATCCTGATCCTCCCAGGTTCAAAAAACACCCTCGCCGATTTTGACTGGCTCACCGCATCGGGCCTCACCCCAGCCATCCTTCAACTCGCACAAAATGGACGCCCCATCATCGGCGTCTGCGGCGGATTCCAAATGCTCGGCGAAACCTTGGACGATCCCCTCGCCCGAGATGGAACCGGTGGCGCACGCTCCGCACTCGGCCTGCTCCCCGTGTCCACCACCTTCGAAGCCAACAAAACCGTTCGCCAAGTCACCGCCTCCTTCGCCGAAGACACGTGGATGCCGTACGAAATCCACATGGGCATCACCCGCCCCTCCGCCAACTCGTCCACATCAACAGCCCACATATTCAACTGCACAGCCGAACATTCCGCACCATTCACCGAGGGCATCGCCCTTCACAACGTCCTCGGCACTTACCTGCACGGGTGCTTCGAAAGTCCCGCGTTCCGTCGCCACTTGTGCACGATCGCTCGTCCAAACCTTGACGCGCACTCGCTCATCAATCCGCAACCTTGGCGCCTCGAAAAAGAACGCATCTACGACGGCATGGCCGAGCTCCTCGCCAAACACCTCAACCTCGGGCCCATCCTCGACCACCTCTCCCGCTAAATGGGCCTCCCTTCCCTCCTCCTCGCCGCCCTCGCCCTCGATATCCTCATCGGCGACCCCCGCCACTGGCCCCATCCAGCCCGCATGGCCGGATTCCTCTGCCTCCACCTCGAAGCCATCCTCCGGAAAATCCGGCTCAATGGCCTTCTTGGCGGCCTCCTGCTCCACGTCCTCGTCAACGGATCACTCATCGTGGCATGGATCACCCTCCACCGCCTCGCCGCGCACGCGCACTCCGCCCTCGCCACCATGCTCGACGTGTTCGTCACCTACCAATGCATCGCCCTGCGAGACCTGGATTCTCACCTGCGCGACGTCCACCGCCCCCTCGCGCGAGGCGACCTAACCCTCGCCCGTGAAGCCCTCTCCCGCGTGGTCGGACGCGATGTCGACACGCTCGATGAAAAAGAGATTTCGCGCGCATCCATCGAAACCATCGCCGAAAGCACCGTCGACGCCGTCATCGGCCCCGCCCTCTGGACCCTTTTACTCGGAGTGCCCGGTGCCCTGCTGTTCCGCACCTCCAATACCCTCGACTCTCTCATCGGTCACCGAAACGAACGCTATGAACGCTTCGGCAAATGCGCGGCCCGGTTCGATGACGCACTCGCATGGATGCCCGCCCGCGTCTTCACCTTCGTCAGCCTCCTCGCAGGCGGCCCCGCCGGCCTCCAAACCATCCGCCAAGAAGCCGCACAACACGCCAGCCCAAACGCCGGCCTCCCCGAAAGCCTCGCCGCATGGCAACTAAATGTCCGCCTCGGGGGAACCAACTTTTACAAAGGCGAACCCGTGCACGGCCCCGTCTTCAATCCCAACGGAAACCCGCCCACCCCCGCCACCATCCTTCTCGCCCTCGACTGGATGTGGAAACGTTGCCTCACCACCCTCGCAGTCCTCATCCTCATCTCCGCCATCGCCCGCCTCGCATGACCACCTCCGACCCCACACCCCACACGCCGTCGACGGTCGACCCCTCCGAAAACGCCGACTCGCACACCAAGCGCCATCGCCTGAAACACGGGGCTTTCCAAATCTACACCGGCGAAGGTAAGGGCAAGAGCACCGCCTCCATGGGACTCATGCTGCGCGCACTCGGTTGCGGTTTTCACGTGTACTACCTGCGCATGATGAAGCCCCGCTGGAAGACCGGCGAACTCGCGCTCTGTCCCACCCTTCACCCCCATCTCACGTACCGAAACGTCGAGCAGGACTGGATCCTGTCCCGCTCCAAACACATCCCAGAACACGTCGCTGCCATGCAGACCGCCTTGGCGAAGGAAATGGACTCGCTCCAGAACGTGCTGACCTCAGCCAACCACGACCTCGTCATCATCGACGAAATCAACTACTGCATCCACCGTGACCTCATCCCCTTACAACGCGCTATTAACCTAGTCCAAAGCCGTCCCCCCAACGTCGAGCTCGTTTTCACCGGAAGATACGCTCCCCCCGAACTCGTCGAACTCGCGGACGTCGTCACCGAGATGCGTAAGGTAAAACACCACTTCGACCGTGGCGTCGAAGCCCGCCGAGGCATCGAGTTTTAACGCCCCCCTCCCACTGAACGTGTCTTCGAAAATGCCTCCCGCCCCACTCACTCACGGAGTCATTTTATCCGCGCTCCACAGCGGTTCCGGTAAAACAGCAACAACGTGCGCGATCCTCGCCGCCCTCGCCCAGCGCCAACTCAACCCGCACCCCTTCAAAGTCGGCCCCGATTTCATCGACCCGCAATACCACCGAATCGCCGCAGGAACTGCGTCCCACAATCTCGATCTGCACCTCATGGGATTGGACGGCATCTCGCAAACCCTCTTGCGCCACGCAGCCTCGGGCATCGCCGTGGTCGAGGGGGTGATGGGGCTCTTCGACGGAATGTCCCCCCACACGGACGAAGGCAGCACCGCCCATCTCGCCGCACTCACCGGCTGGCCCGTCATCCTTGTTCTCGATGCCTCAGGCGGCGGACGAACCCTCGCCCGAACCGTTCAGTCCCTCAAAGAAACCGAAGTTCCCCACCTCGCCGGAGTCATCGTCACAAAATCCGCCGGTCCATCGCATACCGACTACCTGCGCGCCGCGTTCACCAGTTGCGGTATCCAACTGCTCGGCGCGCTCCCAAAAAGCCCGCTTCTCGACTGGCAATCGCGTTACCTCGGCCTAACCGCTCCCAGCGAACGCCCCCCTGCTTCCCCTGACGCGCTCGCCGCATTCGCCACAGACCACCTTGACCTCGAATCTATCCTCGCCGCGTGCCGAGTCGGACGCATCAATCCACCCGCCAGCGATTTATCGCAACCCATTACAGCGTTCACCGCACCGCGCACGGTCGCGGTTGCATCCGACGATGCGTTCCACTTCCTCTATCCCGCGTGGAACGAATGGTTAGTAAACCACGGATTCACCGTGCTTCCGTTTTCGCCGCTGCGTGACGCCCAGCCCCCCTCCAACGCAGATGCGCTTTTTCTTCCGGGCGGATTCCCCGAGCGGTTCGCTCAGCAACTCGCCGCAAACGAGTCCATGCGGTCCGCCATCCAAAGGTTGATCCAAAATGAAATGCCAACCTACGCCGAGTGCGGAGGCCTGATGTATCTCACCGAAGCCATCCTCACCGAAGATGGTCGCCGCTTTCCCATGTGCGGCGTTCTGCCAGGAACCTCCGCGATGTCTCCCCGATTGAAGCACTTCGGGTACTGCCACGCCGGAGACCAACAAATCCCAGGCCACGAGTTTCACCGCTCAGAATGGACACCTTCCACCGCGTTCTCCGCCCACGCATGGCAGGTAACTCATCGCCGCTCCGGTGCCTCCCGAAAAGAGGGTGCGCAAATCGCCAACCTCCACGCAAGTTACGTTCACCTCCACCCCGCCACCGCCGGCCCCTTCGTTCATCGCATCCTCACGCGCTAAACCAAGCCAACCGGCGGTGCTCCTACCCTACGTTTGGATTTGCAGTTCTCCACCAGACGCGCCACCCGCAGGCCCATCCACCCTCACCGTCGCTCCCTCAGGAATGGACCCCTCCAACAACCGCATCGAAAGAGGATCCAGCAACCGATGCTGAATCACCCGTTTGAGCGGACGTGCCCCAAACACCGGATCGTACCCCTCCGATGCCAACGCTTCGCGCGCAGAGGGTGACACCTCCAACTTGCGCCCCTGCGCCTCCAAACGCTCCACCACACGCCGGAGCTGGATATCGACAATCCGCGACAAGTCTTCCTCGCGTAACCGATCAAAGATGATGGTCTCATCAATCCGATTGAGAAACTCCGGCCGGAAATGCTTTCGCAAGGCATTCATCACCAGAGCTTCACGCTGCTCCGCATTATCCGTCTCCAGAATGTGCTGGCTCCCCAGATTCGACGTCAAAATCACCACCGTATTCTTGAAGTCCACAACGCGACCCTTCCCATCCGTAATCCGGCCATCGTCCAACACCTGCAACAGCACGTTGAACACATCGGGATGCGCCTTCTCAATCTCGTCAAACAACACCACCGAATACGGCTTGCGCCGAACCGCTTCCGTCAACTGCCCCCCATCCTCAAACCCCACGTATCCCGGAGGCGCTCCAATCAAACGCGCCACGCTGTGCTGCTCCATGTACTCCGTCATATCCACCCGCACCATCGCCTCAGAATCGTTAAACAAAAACTCCGCCAGCGCGCGCGCTAACTCCGTTTTCCCAACCCCCGTCGGACCCAGGAAAATGAATGAGCCAACCGGACGATTCGGGTCCTGCAACCCCGCCCGCGAACGCCGAACCGCATTCGCAATCGCGCCAATCGCCTTGCGCTGACCCACCACCCGCTCAGCCAACCGCTCCTCCATCCGCACCAACCGCTCACGCTCCCCCTCCTTCAACGAGGTCACCGGAATCCCCGTCCACGACGCCACCACCTCGGCAATGTTCTCCTCCGTAATCTCCTCCTGCAGCATCGGACGCCCCCCACCCGCCCCCGCATTCATGCGATCCGTCGCGTCCTTAATCCGCTGCTGAACCTCCGGAATCCTCCCATACTGAATCTCGCTCGCCTTTCCCAAATCCCCCGTCCGCTGCGATTTCTCCAACTGCACGCGCAACGAATCCAACTCCGCATTCAGCGCGCGTACCTTGTCGATTTCGCCCTTCTCACGCTGCCACTGCGACTTCAACCGCCCACTCTCCTCCTTCACCTCCGCCAACTCCTTCTCAATGCGCCCCAATCGCTCGCGACTCGCCTCGTCCTTCTCGCGCTTCAACGCCTGACGCTCCATCTCCAACTGCATGCCCTGACGCTCCAACGCATCAATCTCCGATGGCATCGATTCCAACTCGATCTTCAATCGCGACGCCGCCTCGTCCACCAAGTCCACCGCTTTATCAGGCAGAAACCGGTCCGTAATGTAGCGATTCGACATCGTCGCCGCCGCCACCAACGCCGAATCCGCAATCCGCACGCCGTGATGCACTTCGTAACGATCCTTCAACCCCCGAAGAATCGCGACCGTATCCTCCACCGACGGCTCATTCACCAACACCGGCTGAAAACGCCGCTCCAACGCCGGATCCTTCTCCACGTGCTTGCGGTACTCGTCCAACGTCGTCGCACCAATCGTCCGCAACTCGCCCCGAGCCAAAGCCGGCTTCAACATATTCGAAGCATCCATCGACCCCTCCGCAGCCCCAGCTCCCACAATCGTGTGCAACTCGTCGATAAACAGGATGATCGCACCCTCCGACTCCGTCACCTCCCCAAGAAACGCTTTCAACCGATCCTCAAACTCGCCACGAAACTTCGCGCCCGCAACCATCGCTCCCAAATCCAACGAGATGAGTCGCTTGTCTTTCAATGACTCCGGAACGTCTCCCGCCACAATCCGTCGCGCCAACCCCTCCACAATCGCGGTCTTCCCCGTCCCAGGCTCGCCAATCAAGACCGGATTGTTCTTGGTCCGACGCGCCAACACTTGCATCACGCGCCGAATCTCCGAATCACGCCCAATCACCGGATCAATCTTCCCCCGCCGCGCCAACGCCGTGAGATCCCGTCCATACTTGTCCAACGTCCCCCGCTTGCCCTCCGGATCCTGATCCGTCACCCGACGCGTCCCACGCACCTCCTTCACCGCACGCTCCACCGCCTCCAACCTCCCCCCCCGCTGCTGCAACAATCGAGCCCCCGACGAACGCCCACCCGCCGCCGCAAGCAAGAAGTGCTCGATGCTCAGGTAATCGTCCCCCATGCGAACCCGCTCCTTCTCCGCCGCCTCAAACGTGGCGGATAAGTCCCGCGCCAGTGCCGGTTGCCCCCCTCCCTGCACCGTCACACGCTTTTGCAACACGTCCGCCAAATCAGCCCGCAACGCCGAAACCTTCACCCCCGCCGCCTCCAACATAGGACCAGCAACCCCCTCCTGCTGCTCGAGCAGCGCCAATAGCACATGCTCAACATCCAACTCCGCATGCCCTCGCTGACCCGCCGACTCCGAAGCCGACTGTAATGCCCCTTGAAGCTTATGTGTCATCCGATCAATACGCATAATATCATTAATGTTATTAAGTTTCCACACCCTGCTACCACGTCGATTGTTGGAAGGTAACTGTGCACAATGCCTGCCACCGCGTTTCTCCTGATAACACAGAGAACGCTCCTTTCAATAACGCCACTACGACACACTTAAAACCGTCAGCACGACCCAACACCGCGCCACCATGACGCCTTTAAAGCGTCTGAATCCAGTTTACGTGGACCTGGGGGTTTGACCGCATCCCGCGGCGGCCTCCGAAATCCGCTGACACACGCCGGATCAGAAATCCGCAAGGGGCCGCAGGTGCTGGTTAGGCTGAGGAAGCCTCAACGTGAGTGGATTCTCAAGGTTGTTGCAGAACATTTTTGGGAAAAGGATTTTGCGACATTCCGTGAACCGAAGTGCGGGTACCGAGACCCGTTTGTGTGTGAGGAACGTCCGCCTTCCACCGCTGAAGTTCGAGATGCATTGGAGCCAGAGTGCCACCCGATTTTCATTGCCCTCCCGCGCACGACTAGGCACCCTCCTTCCCTCTCGTTGGTGGCCGTAGCTCAATGGTAGAGCTCCAGATTGTGATTCTGGCTGTTGCGGGTTCGAGTCCCGTCGGTCACCCCATCCCCACCGCTCTCTGAGGGGTCTACGGTTCACCTCGTCTACGACAAAGGGGTCTACGCCAAAGTTTGGGGAGGGTTGTGTTGCTGGCTGAGGTCTGATTTGGGCGGTTGATTCTTGGGGGGTGGCGGAGTGGTTAACCCGCAGGAAGCGATGGCTCAGAGGCGGTAGTTTTGAAATTTTCTGAAGCCGTAAGCGCGCCTTTGAATGAGCTTCATCTTTCGATGGAAGCCCTCGGTGATGCCGCTGTTTTTGGTGAAGAGCCACATGGCGACGATTTCACACACTGCAACGCTGAAGTGTCTTTGCGAAGGTTTGCGGGTTTACGGGTCTACGCCAAAGTTTGGGGAGGGTTGGGTTGCTGGTTGGGTTGCTGGTTGGGTTGCTGGTTGGGGTTTGATTTGGGTGGTTGGTTCAGGGGTCTACGCCAGAGCTTGGCCCTTCGCCAAAGCCTAGAGGGTATTGTACAAGTCTGAGGCTGACTGGCATTCGCTCTCCGACGCTGGAGCGAGGGTAACTGAAAAAAATTGCAACTGACCGTGGCCTTCCCGCTCTCAAGGCATCACGCCCTCTACTCCCAAAGTTCCTCTTTATTGGTTTCGTGTCTCTTCCCCTCATTCCCTTGCCCTCATTCCCTTGCCACCCTTCCCTTGCCCTCATTCCCTCGCCACCCTTCCCTCGCCAGTCCCCCAAGTTTGGTACGCAACCCCTGTCGATTGACACGAATCGGTCCGCCCACCTACTCCCTCAATCCAGAGCCTTCACTCGAAAGTTGTGAAACTGAACTTCTTTCCATGGGAAATGCGCCTGCAACCCAATCCCGCCGACATCCGGAAACTTCGGATCTGCCTCTTTGATTGGATACCGATCCACGGTAGTGCGACCGTTCAACCAGGTAGAAACCACATTATTCTCAAGGCGAACATCCAGAAAGTTCCACTCCCCCGGCGGGTTATCCATCTTAACCGACGGACGCAACGCCTTCCCAAGATCCTGAATATTCTTTTTTGCAGGCACATACGCATGGAGCATTCCCCATAAACCGCTCCCCCATTTGTGATGCCAAATATCCGCCTGCCACGGATGCTGGCCGCGCAGGTAAATGCCTGTGTTGATGTCTGTGGGATCTGGATCCACGAAGCGGAACTCGATGCGAGCGTTGTAGTTCCGATAATCTTTCCGCTTCGTCACGATGCTTGGCCCTTTCCCCTTGAACGTCCACATCAACCCCTCCCGCGTCCAATGCTCCGCCATCGGCCCGTTCCCACCGAAGCCTGGATAAACTTCCCACCCACCAAAATCGGCCAGGCTCTGAAATCCGTCCTCCCGGATTCGTAGGTTCCTCAACTCCAGCGGTCCCTTGATGACCCGAAACCCAAGGTACCCACGCCGAGGCACAAAATCGTTCGACGTCCACGCTTCCTTCCCGTTGCACGTCAATGAGATCATCTTCCCCGCAGTCCGCACCCGCCAGACGTTCCATTCTCCCACTGGCTTTTGGAGGTCTGGCACCGCTTTCCGTGCATTTCCTCCCCCGCCAATGAACTTGGCATGGTACTGGCCCTCGCCTCGGTCCGTCTCCTGAGGTCCGCCCTCCAACCCTTTCTTCATCCGCAGCGGGTCTGCATCCAGCAAGCGGTCCCCGTGAACGTAGAAATCAGCATCGAAATCCGCATCGGTTGCCCGCCACTCAAACTCAAACTCCATGTCCGCGAAATCCCACTGACTCGCCAACATCTGCCCCATCGGGCCAGTGCCCCGAATCACCCCGTTCTCGACGCGCCACCCCTCTATCATCTCCTTCGGCAACGCCC
>JBEEPE010000334.1:0-2523 GCA_041191265.1 Verrucomicrobiota bacterium
ACTCGCCTTTTGCGGGGCGGGCGATGATGTCGGATGCACCGATTCGGGCTGCGCGCATGAGGTTTGAAGCGGTTTCCACGCTGTAACCATGGTGCTCAAGGTCCATCCAGATGGCGTCAAATCCCATGAGGCTGGTGAGTTCGAACACGGAGGGGTCGGTGAAATGAAGGGTGGTGGCGAGGATGGGTTCGCCGCGGCGAAACTTGGATTTGATGACGCTGTTACGCATGGGAGGGGAGGAGAGGTGAGGGCTTTGGGTGTTTTCGTTGGTGGCCGCTTGGGTGCTGCCGTGTTCTGACGACGAGGCTACTCAGGGGAGTCGAGTTGTTTCAACTGGCGGGTGAAAGTCGGGATGGGTTAATCCATCTGCTTGAAAGCGAAAGGTGCTCCCCTGCGGCTGCTTGTTTAACGTCCCGTTCGATACAGGTGTTTAGGGTTTTCCCAGCAGAGATAACCTAGCGATAGCTCGCTTTTAGGGCCCCTATTTCTTTTTTCCTGGGACGCCACCGGGGAGGCGGCGTTTTTCTTGGTCGGGGAGTGGGCCGGCGAGGGGCGGGGTTTCGAAAAAATTGCCGTCTTCGACCATGCGCGGGTCACCGGTTTCGCGGAGAATCGTGAACAGGCGGTCGGTCATCTCCTTCAACGTGGGTGCGTAGCTGGCGTCGTCTGCGACGTTCTGCATTTCAGCGGGATCGGCGCGGAGGTCGTACAGCTCGAACTTGGGCCGTTGTCCGTAGAACTTGTTGAACAAGGCGCCCCACTCGGGGGATTTTCGCGCGCCAATAAACCACGCTTTCGTGGGGCCGGCGTCATCATCGGCGATGGTAAGGAACGTGGTTTTGGCGAGGTCCGCAAACGACGGTTCGGTTGCTTCGTCGAGGCGGTAATGGTTGCCGAGCGGCCAGCGGTCGGGTCGGAAGTTCACAATCAGGAGGTGGTCCAGCGTGCGGAGGGCGCGTTGCGGGTAAGGTGAATAATCCGGGCGCGCAACTTCGACGTGGCGTTCTCGACCAGCGACTACCCACGTGCGGGTTGAGTCAACAAGTCCCTGCTGATCGGACTTGAGCACGTTCCAGAGGGAGCGGCCGGTCATGGTGGCTGGCGGTTTGACGCCGCCTGCCTCGAGGAAGGTGGGAGCGAGGTCGGGCAAGCTCACGAGATCGTCCACCACGCGTCCACCTTGGACGCCAGCCCCCGCGATGATGAGGGAGACGCCGGTTCCAAATCCGTAGAGGTTGCATTTTCCGTGGGGGAATCCGGGGGCACCGTGGTCGCCGCTGATGGCGATGAGGGTGTTCTCGCGTTCTCCCGAGCGGTCTAACTCCTCGAGCAGAGCGCCGAGGGCCGCATCGAGGGCTTGGACCTCTCCGAAGTAGTCGGCGAGGTCTTCGCGAACGACGGGGACGTCTGGCAGGAAGGCGGGCAGGCGGCCTTGGAGGGAGTCGGGATCGAGGTTCCAAAGTTTTTTGCCGCTTCCGCGAACCCACGAACGGTGGGTGTTGGTTGGTCCGAACCAGTAGGCAAACGGTTTGTCCTTTGGTTTGGCAGCGAGCATTTCCTGAAAGTTTTCCCGCACACCAGCGAGGATTTTTTCTCGGGCGGCTTCGAACGTAGCCCCTTTATCAACAAGGGTGGTGGCATTTTCTGAGAAGTTGTTGATCGCACCGCCTGATCTTTCGAATGCGTGCACTCGCTTGCCGTAAGGGGCGTCAGCTGGGGAACCGGGACTCCAGACTTTGAACGACTTTCCGAGGTGGTAGCCGGCGTCTTTGAGGAGCAGCGGGTAGGTGGGGATGGTTTCGTCCCAGACGGCGCCCTGCAGGATGGCCCCTCGGCCGGTGCGCCAGAAGTGTTGTCCGGAGAGGAGTGAGCTGCGACAGGGGGTGCAGGAGGGGGCGTTGACGTGCGCGTTTTTGAAGAGGACGCCTGACTTCGCGAGGCGGTCGAGGTTGGGCGTGTGGAGGATTTCGTTCACTCGGCTGCCGCGTTCGTGTTCGGCGTAAGCCCGAGCGAACCGGCCCCAATCGTCGGCGAAGAAGAAGAGGATGTTTGGTCGCTCGGAGGCAGCCCGCGCGGTTGAGAGGAGGATGAGGAAGGCAAGAATGGTGAGGCGCATGGGGGGAGGGGGGCGGTTGAGGTGGGGGGGGTAGGGGCTTCCTGATTAAAAACCCGGTTTGAGTGGATTTGTTGCGCCCAGGACAAGTCCCAGATCTGGCGGAATGCATCGAAGGCTTCTCGTACGCGGAAAATAAAAATTTCAGAGACAGCCCAGAGGGTTTTGGGGTGAGATGCAGAAACTGGGCGTCATCCAGCGCCTCAGCGGACTCCGCGCCAAGAGCATTAACGCTTCGGCCCCACGCAACATGGAGGATCTCGCCACCTAAATCTCAACCTGCCTCTCACGGCATCTGCGGCGGAGTTCCGGGAAGATCTTTCGCACCAGCAAATCCCGCTCCTCGGCAAAATCCCGGAAGGTGGAACTTAAAAAAACTCGAACGGTGCGGGATTGAGCGGGCATAGATT
>JBEEPE010000335.1:0-4754 GCA_041191265.1 Verrucomicrobiota bacterium
GCGGAGCGCGACGATGCTGCCGATGTCGGGCATTTCGACGGGGCCGCCTGGGATTTCACCGGAGAGGGTGTATTGGGTGCCTTTGGGGTGGTCGTCGACTTTCACCTTGTGGTGCATGGAGCGGACGACGGCGAGTTTGTCGGCGACTTTGGCGGTTTTTGCGAGGAGTTCGGTGAACTGGATTCCGGCGACGTTGGTGGAGATGGGTTTGTACGGGCTCCGGTGTTCGGCGGGTGCGTCGGGTTTGGGATCCCATGTGTCCATGTGGGAGAGTCCGCCTTGTTCGAGGATCACGAGGACACGTTTTGCACGGCCGAAGTGGCGACCTTTTGCGGTGGTGACAGAGGCGGCGAGCGCTTTTGGGGATAGGGTGGAGAGAAGTCCTCCGAGGCCGACTCCGATGAAGCTGCGGGCGGAGTTTTGGAGGAGGCATCGACGGGTGATGCCTTCGCGGAGCGGATGGGTTGGGGAGGGGCGGGCGCTCATTTGAAGAGGGAATCCACGGGCGCTCCTGAAGTTAGCGGGCAAAGGAGGCGTGTAAAAGGCGGGGTTGACTCGGTTTATTTGCGATTTCCCTAAGGTACTGGTTTAATGCGGGTAGTGCCGATTCTTGGGATATGAAAAGCTTTCTGCGTATTTTGGGGTCTTGGCGTGGGGGAGCTGTTTTTTGGATTCGCTGGATTTTGGCGGTTGGGGCGATTTTCGCTCATCGCCGGGTATTGTCGGTTGAGGCCGGAGCGATTGGCGCCCAGTTTTCGAGCTCCTTGGTCGGGGTCTTGTTGCTGGTGGGGGCGGGCTTACTGATTACGCCGGAAGTGCTTTGGGTTGTATTGTCGGTTTTTGACTGGGGGATTGGCGCGGTGTTTTTACCGTCGGAGGAGATGCGTCCTCCGCTGGATTACCGAGTGGCGCGGATGTACCTGAAGCAGTTGCGATTTGAGGAGGCGGTGGAGAGGTATGAGTTGTTGAGCCACTATCATCCGCAGGCGCTGGACGCGTACCTTGAGGGGATTGAGGCTGCGTTTCGAGGGGGGATGCATGATGCGGCGCGCGCTTTTTTGCAACGTGGCTTGAGTGGGTTGCGGGGGCGCGAGGAGCGAGCCTGTTTGCAGGAAGGCTACGACCGGTGGTCTGTTCAAGACCGGGGATAGGGGGGTGGAGTCCGCCGGCAACGCGGACTTCGTGATGGTTGAAGCGGACTTTGTCGGAAACCGACGAAGGCGGGGATTATTCGGCGAGGAGGATTTCCGCGAGCATCCAGTCTTGGCCAATCTCGAACAGAACGTGTTCAGTGTTCTCGCGACCGGGTTTGGGGAGCGAGACACCTGCGTTCACGCTCGGGATGGTCATCACGCAGTTCACTCCTGAGTCTGAAAATCGAGATTTGATGGCGCCGACGGCCATGTTTGCGAACTCGCCAAGGACATCCTTTATCATTTCCGAATCCACTTCGGGTTCGGGCATGTCGAGAAACTTGCTTGCGAGAAGGGTTGCTGAATGTTCTGGCGCGTAGAAGGATACACTCACGTTTGCTTCGCCTTTGAAGCCGACAGTGGAGGAGTACACCGGCGAATCCGAGGGTGGCGTGGTGGAGGAGGGATGGGGGAAAGCCACCACGTGGGCCATGGTGCCGAGGACGTCCAGAACGCTGCTGTCGAGCCACTCGCGCGTTTGTTGAAGGGATGGCAACGGGTTGCTGGACATACGAAAAAGGGTGTCTGGGGGGTTAGAGAAGGAACGTCGGGAGACGCAATAAACCGTCTGGGAAAAAGACCAGCGCGAGGTTCAGCCTACGCGGGTTGCGCGGGCTGAATATCGATGATGGTTTTGGTTAGTTCGATTAGCTGTTCGGGTTTGAACGCTTTGGAAATGTAGCCATTCACCTTGAGCTGATCGGCTTGAGCGAGGCGTTGGGCATCGGATTCAGCGCTCAACATCACGACGGGGGTTGATGCGATCTCCGGCGTTTGTCGGATTTGGGCCAGCGCCTCCATTCCGGTCATATTCGGCATGGTGATGTCCATGAATACGAGGTCAGGTTTTTCTGCGAGCGCCACTTGCACTCCTTCGGCACCATCAGCAGCGCCAAGGATTTGAACGTCATAGCCTTTGAATGCGTTGGCGACGATCATGCGCACCATTTTGCTATCGTCGACGGTCAGGATTTTTTTGCTCATTTCGGTTGGATGACAGGTTTGATGACGAGATTAATGAAAACCGGAACTCCGTCGACGGTGAAGGAGAGAGTGTGTCCGACTTGTTCATCGTCCATCTCGGGTTGAAACGCGTTGACGACAGCCACATTGGGGACGCCGAGCAGGGATTCCAGGCCGGCATCGGAAAGGTTGGATTTGAAGTTGCCGCCGACCATGTTGAGCAACTCTCCCACGGCTTCGGTCATGAAGACGTCGGCATCTTGGGCGGCTTCCTCTCCCACTAGTTTGGAGACAAGCCATTTGGCTGAGTTGGCTGGCATGCGGAGATAGACGCGTCCGTTTGCTTTGCCGCTGATTTGGGTGAATCCCACGAACTGGTTTGCGAGTTCGGGCAAACCATCTTTTAGCTCGACCGCAGCGCCCGCCATGGTTGCGAAGGTGCGCGTCATGGCATTTAGCAAGAGTTCGCCCATCACGATTAACGTGATGCTACCGACACCGAGTCGCACGATGGCTTGGTCGATTTCGATGGGCACATCGCGTTTGCGGGAGCCACTTGCCAGCGTGATGCAGCGGGCGGCGAGTCGTTCGTCTGCCTTGATGAGCGCAGCGATTTCGTCAGCGTTCTTGTCAAACCCACCTTGGATGAGTTGAGCGAGGCGCTGAACGTTTTCGGGGACGGGCTGCAGCTGATATTTTTTGAGAAGAGCTTCTTGTGCGGGCATGTGGTGGTCGTCTGGTAAGCGGAGGAGAGTCGTTGCTAGGGGTGGGAAAGTCCAGAATGTACGGGTTTCTCCTGCCCTCGGGAAGGCTTGAGACAGACGCGGGGGGCGCACCAAGTCATCCAGTCATACGTGGGGTCTTTCTCGGGGTGTACGGCGAGGTCGAGGTCGATGACTTGTCCGGCCCATTGGGAGAGGTCTAACTCGACGGGGGCGGGTTTTGCGGGTGCGGGCGACAGTTGAAACACGCGCGCTCCGTTGACGATGACTGAGAAAGTGCCTCCGGTGCTTTGGGGATGGTTGATGAGGACGCTGGCTTGAAAGACGGTGCGGTAGTCGGCGGGGGGAGCGTCGGGCACGTGGATTCGGAAGGTCAGCTTGCCTTGGCCGGCAGGCATGGGGTGCGTTTGGATGGCGGGGGAGAGGGCGGGATTGACGGCGGGCGCCTTTTTCACTGAGACGTCGGCGAGGCTTTGGGGCTTCGCGTCGGGGAGCATGTCGATGAGGCGTGTGATGACGATGTGATCGCTCGATGGCGCGGGCTGCGGAGAGGGAGTCAGCGGGGTCACGAGGCTTTGCCAATCGGTCCTTTGGAGAGTTGCGAGGGAGGGCTTAAAGGCTTCCGTTTCTGTGTCGGTTCCCGCGGCCATGAGGAGGTCCGCGATGGGGCGCCGCGGTCCGATACCGTGCGGATTTTTCGAGCCATCGTGTTCGAAGAGGCCGCATTTCAGGCCGTTTTCGTGGGGGTGATCCACGTGACGATGGTAGAGGAAGCTGATGATTTCCGGGATGGACTGAACCTTTTTCCATGCGAGAGCAAACGCGGCGGCTTGCAGGGCGGGACCGTCTGCGGAGTTGGGGCAGTGAAAGCCTTGTTCGGTCAGGGCGATTCGGCGGGTTTTTCTTTCGAACTGAAACTCTGGTTGTTGGAGATAGGCGGTGAGCACCTCGATATTTTTGAAGGTGATTTTCGGGGTATCGAGGCTTGGCGTCGCCGTTCGATCGTTCCAGAACGCTGGGTTGAAAAGATTTTCTGGGTAGGGGTGGAAGGCCACGTGCCACGGGAAGTTTCCTTCAGAGGCAAAGGTGCGGTTGAGGGTTTCGATGGCGTCTCGGCCGCTAAAGCCGCGGAGAGGATTTTGCTCGGCGGGTTGGGTCCAGTGGTGATCAAGCGAGAGGTAAATGTTGAACCCTTTGATTCGAGAGCGTGTGGCGAGGTCGGCGGTCCGAACGGCGATTGCGTATTCGTGGAGTACGAGGTGTTTTGACGCATTTCCGAGGTGGTACCATGACCAGTGGCTTTGGATTTCGTTACCGATGACGAGGCCCTCAAGCGCCCCCCTCTCGGATTCTGGATTTCCGTACCGCTCGGCTAGCCAGCCGACGACGGCTCGGTAGGTGAGGAGTCCTTGGGCGGTGGCCGTGTCGAAGGCCGCGGGTCCGATGGGAACGGTGTCGGGATGCGCGAGGGGATGAACGATGTGGGGTGGGAGCGGAGAGTTTTTTCGCTGGTAGGCGAGGAGGATTCCGGTGACTTCCTGGCCGGCTTTTTTTGCGCGTTGGAACGCGGTGTCGAGGTTGCGGACGGCGTTTTCGTTGAGTGGGATGGAGGAGCCATCGGCGTGGATTTGGTGAGGGGAGTTAGGTGGGGCGTGGGCGAGTAGTTGGGCGATATCGATGTTTTGGTTGATCCTTGGAAAGGCGGCGACAGGGCTTGATGGGGAATCAATGGCGCACGTGACTCCTTTTTTTGAAATCACGCGCTTCGGGCGTTCGGGGGTGTCGAGATGGATTCCCGTGACGTGCTGGGGCGGGCTGGGGGGCGAGTTGTGAATGACAACGTGGAATCGAGAGAACAGGCGGTCTTTCCCGTTCG
>JBEEPE010000336.1:0-15649 GCA_041191265.1 Verrucomicrobiota bacterium
CTCCCGCTCCCTCCCCCTCATGTCCTCTCTCCCCCTTCGTGTCTTCGCGCCTTCGCGTGCCCCTCTCCCCTCCTCTGGTCCGCCGCGACAGTTCCCAAAAAAGAGCCCCCAACGGTACGCCCCCCGCTTTCATCCCTCCCATGGCTCACCGTCTTCTCCCCATCATCACTGCTCTTGCTGCAATGATTTCCATCCCTGCCCTCTCCGCTCCGAAGGGCTTGGAAATTTACTGGATCGACTCAGAGGGCGGAGGCTCGACTCTTCTAGTAACCCCAAGCGGAGAATCGATTCTTGTTGATGCGGGAAACCCGGGGCCGCGCGATGCTGGCCGAATCCACAAAGTGGCAACCGAGACGGCCGGACTGAAACGCATCGACCACCTGATAGTCACCCATTTCCACATTGACCACTTCGGCGGGGTCGCGGACTTGGCCGAGCTCATGCCCATCGAGAACCTTTATGACAAAGGTCTCCCCGATCCGGCAACGCCGCCCGACGCAGGCGCAAACGCAAAGCTTTGGGCGATTAACAGCGCACCGTATCGGCAAGCAAAAGTCAGTCGCCGGATTACCCTCAAACCCGGAGATTCGGTCCCGCTCAAGCAAAACGGCGCACCTCTCTCTCTAAAGTGCCTCGCAGCAAATCGCGACCGAATCGCTGCGCCAGCCGGAGCGCTCGCAACCTCGGATTGCCAAGCCAGCGCGATCGCAACAAAGCCGGATTCCTCCGACAACGCCGCCAGTGTGGTTCTTCTCCTTCAGCTAGGTGATTTTCGTTTTTTTGACGGAGGCGATCTCACCATGGAAATGGAGGAAAAACTCGTCTGCCCAACCAACCTCGTCGGAACCGTCGACCTCTATCAGGTGAACCACCACGGACTCGACGTCAGCAACCACCCAAGGCTTGTGAAAGCTCTCGCCCCGACCGTGTCAGTGATGAACAACGGACCTCGCAAAGGAACCAGTTCGATTGCCATGTCCGCCCTTAGGTCGTCCCCCAACCTCCAAGCCATGTACCAGGTTCATGAGAACGTGCGCGCTGACGGCGAAAACAACGCTCCGCCAGAATATATCGCAAATCGCGGAGACCTCGGTGAAAGCTGCGCGGCCCATTTCATCAAGTGCAAGGTGGAATCGGACGGTTCGCGTTTCGACATTCAACTCCCACACGCAAAGCACTCGCGAACTTTTTCAACCCGCCCAAAAACACCCTGAAGCACCCTGAAGCACCCTGATCGCTCCCGCCCCCTCGGCCCTACATCCAACCACTCTCACGGAACGAGAACCAACCGCTACGACGTGGTCCGGCTTCCCCCAAAATCACGTGGTCCAAAAAGCTCACCTGTAGAATTCCGGCAGCCTCGCGAATTCGTTGCGTGGTCATCCGATCACTCTCGCTGGGAGACGGATCTCCTGACGGATGGTTATGAACAAGAATGAACCCGTAAGCCGAATGCCGAATGACGGGCTCCAACACATCCCTAGGATGCGCAATGCTCTGGTTTAACGACCCAAGCGAAACCTGCTGTACCCGCATCAGCTGGTGCCGAGCATCCAAAAGAACTACGCGGAGCGACTCCTTGCTCAACATCCGCATCTCCGCCCCCAAAAGGCGAAACACCGCCTCAGGCGAACTAATCGCCTGACGCAACACAGACTCCCTCCCCAATCGAGCCGCGAGCTCAAACGCCACCGCCAAACGGCCCGCGCGCGAGACCGTTACTCCCGCATCTCTAGCCAAAACCAACGCCCCCATCCGACTCAACGCCACAAGCGATCCATGCTCATCCAAGAGCCGTCTCCCAATCCGTATTCCATCCATCCCCTTACCGGTCGACCGCAATAAAAAGCCAACTAACTCCGCATCCGTTAACGCCTCCGCTCCCTGCCTCACTAACCGCTCCTCCGCCCCATCCACCCCGCGCAAAACCAGCGTCTCATTCCTCATACCCCTCCCATCGAACTCCCTCCCCGGACGGTCGGGTGAAAATGATGGAACCCGCCCCGCACTTCCCAGATTATCCTTCTCGTACGCAGCAACCCATCCGCTCCGGTGATTCAGCAAGAGGTCTACTTCATCCACGTCAACGGCAACCAACGCGGTCCCTACACGTCCCGACAAATATGTCACCTCGTCAACTCAGGCCTCGCTCCCAAGGACGCGCTGTTCTGGTGCGAAGGGATGGACCAATGGCAACCCGTTGAAATTCTCCTCGACCCCGCCACCCCCACCTCCCCCGCACGCCGAAAGTGGCACCAAATCGTCGCCGCATCCGCAGCAACCCTCCTTGCCGCAGCGTGCCTCGCCGGACCCACAATCCGTCGCGGTTGGAAAGAAGAGCGCCAGGTCGGCCACACCCCTGACGCAGTCTACTGGCGCGCACGGGGAATCACCCGCGAAACCGTTCGAGGATCCGCCCTCGTCAACTTTGAGCCATTCGACCCTGCCATGGTCCTTTCCCTGCTCGAAGACTCTGCGGAAGTCCTCCTCCCTGGAACCTTGGTCAATCGATCCGGTGAAAAACTCACGCGATGGAAAGTGCAGCTTCGCTTCGATAAAAAACTGAAGGCTTGGGGACCCGGCGAACCCGCCGTCACCGAGGCTTCCCTCGAGAGCGCACCCCAACAACCCACGAATCCCGAACGCCCCGCGCCGCCCCCCCACACCCCCGACCCAACCGCCGTCAGCGAACCAACCGAAAACTGAACCTCCCCCATCCAACTCGCGCCCAGTCCGCCTGACGCATGCCCTCGCGTTCCCAGACCTTTTCGGTTAAAACCCCTCCCGTCCCCGCCCCAATCTCTCACAATGAAAGCCCTTCCCTCCTTCCTACGCCGGGCTCTCGCTTGCGTCGCCCTAGCTGTCTGCTCGCCCAGCACCTTTGCCCAAATCAATCTCGAGCTCAAAATGGCGCGTCGAAGCTTCTTCTTCGACGAACCCACCCAAGCCTCCCTCATCATCTCCAACTCCTCCGGCCGCGAACTCCTCTTCGAAGACACCCCCGCAAAACCGTGGGTCGAGATTTTTGTAAAATCTGCTCAAGGCAGAGACATCCCAGCCCGCTCCTCTGTCCAAAAAAATCAATCGCTCCTCGTTGCCCCGAACGAAGTCGCGCGCCACACCCTCGACATCAACGCCCTCGCAGATTTTCCGAACCCAGGAAAATACTCCGTCTCCGCACGGGTCACCTTCCCCGACTCCAATCGCGTCTTCGTGACCAACAACCTTCGATTCGATATCGAGAGCGGAACCGAGCGATGGACTCGCACCGTCGGTCTCCCAGCGGACCCCTCAGGCCTGAAAACGCGAACCTTCTCCGTATTCCATTTCCTCCGACCCGAAGGCCTATTCCTATACGCACGACTCGAAGCAAAGGAGGAGGGCACCCTCATCGGCACCTATCCGCTCGGCCGAATGAGCAGCGGCTTCGATCCTCAAATCGAACTTGATCAAGGTAATAACCTCTACGTTTTTCACCTCGCAGGCGACGACACCTACGCCCTCAGCCAGATAAACATCGATGGATCAGGATTCGGCCAAGCCCCCTATTCCCCCATCAAAAAATCCAAACCCCGCCTCGTCCGCCAACCCTCCGGGGGGCTCGCTATCCAAGGCGCCGCGCGAGACGAACGCGCCCCGCGCACGCTCAGCGCGATGAACGATGAACCAAAAATCAGCGACCGCCCCTCCGCCCTCAAAAACCGTTTCTCCAAATAGGGTCGCACGCGAAAGGCAAAGCGACTCCCGAAAAAGCCGAGTGGCGCTGGAGAGATGGGGGGGCGGCGGCCCCCAAGCGCGCCTCTAAACAATCAAGGCCAGCGCCTGATCCACATCCAGTCCGTCATGCACCATGCCCATCAGCGCGCGGGTGATGCCCTTCGGACTCGGATGCTGAATGATGTTCCGGCCATACACGATTCCTGAGGCACCCTGAGCCAATAGCGCAGAGGTTCGCTCCAGAATCTCGCGATCACTCACCCGTCCCCCACCACGCACCAAGACCGGAATTCCTCCCGCCACGCGAATCACCCGATGGTACTCCGAAACGTCATCCGTCGGATCCGCCTTAATCACATCCGCACCTAACTCCACCGCTTGCCGCACCAAATGCACCACCTTCTCGGTGTCACCATCCACCATGTACCCACCCGCCTCATGGTTCGGACGAAACACCAGCGGCTCCACCATCATCGGCATCTGGTAAAAATCCGACTGCGGCTTCAATCGCATGATGTTCTCCACACACTGCGCATGGACTTCAGGAGCGCCCGGGATCTGAAACAGGTTCACGCAAACACAAGCGGCATCCAACCGAACCGCCTGAAGCATAGTGTCCTCAATCATCGCACTGAACCGCGTCGTCGGAAGCTCCTTGCCGTACACATTTGCCGCGTCAGTCCGTAACACCAGTGCCGGTCGATGCTTACCCGGTACAGCCTGCAAATGGCGGGCCTGACCGACCGTCAGTTGGATCGCATCAGGCGCAGCATCCACCAACGTGCCAACTGCACCCGCAATATCCTCAATTCCCTGAAGAAAACCAGGTTGGTTGAAGAACCCGTGGTCCACTGCCACATCAAAACAGCGGCCAGAGCGGCCATTGAACATTCGATTCAAACGAAACGTTTTCATAAACGAAAAGGCTCTCAAACACACATCACACACCCATCAGATGGGCGAGCAAGTAGGCGTCCAACGCCTCGTAATCACGCGCATCGCGGTACTGCTGCACCAACCGACCATCCACCGACCGAACCTTGTCCACCAAATGGAGGAACGTCCGACGACTGTTCTCCAAGTGCACGGTCACTGGCCATCCCTTCTGCGTGCGCATCGCCTTCACATCCAATCCAATGAACTCACCTTTTCGGCCATAACCGCCCTCCTCCAACACTCGGACCTGATTGAACGCAACCCGAAGATTGGTTGATCCAAAGCACTTGTCCTGGTCGTACTTAAGACCGTTCTGGTCGTTCAAGTGAACGCTCCCCAACTTTCCGTGCGCCAACGCAAACGCCATCTCATCGGAAGGATCAAGCCCCGCCAACATTGCATGCGCAGATTCAACCAATCCCTTCACACGCGTGTGATCCTTGGACGCATAAGCAAGCGTCAGGGCATGACCCATCGTCGGCACATACGCCAAGTCCGTCGGTTCATTCGGCTTCGGCTCAATCCAAACCTCAACCCCAGTATCAAGATCCAAAATCCGGTTCACGGTCTCCAATAAACGCTGATACGCCACTCGAGCATCTTTCGCCTCCCGTATGTAGGTCCCCTCCCTCGCTAACCACAACACAATCGCCTTACTCCCAATCGCTCGCGCAATCTCCACGCTCCGCCGCGTCCTCTCCCACGCATACTCCCGGTCCCGCGCACTGTTCGAAGTGTACCCGCCATCAATCGTCCCCTCAGCAAACCACAACCGCGGTGCCACAAACTCCGGAGTTAACCCCTCGTCCTTGAGCATCTTGCCAAAACGCTCAGCACGCTCCATCACCTGAGCATCCGCCAACCCATCCATCCCCGGTACCACATCATCATCGTGCAACTGCACTCCTTCAAAACCCAACTTCCGGTACAGCGCAAACTTCTCGCCGTGATCGAACGGCTTCCTCACGTCCGGACCAAACGGATCGCCTCCCTCGCTAATGTTCCATGGCCCAAAAGAAAACCGATACGTCGCAGGAATGCTCATGGCTCAACAGTAAAACTCTTCTCAAACAAAGCTCCACTCCCTTCCGTCACACCAACCAACACTTTCATCTCATTTCCCCGCGATTCTATCCCGCCTCGTTGCAACAAGGCGACGCCCATGCCACAAATACGCATGCGCGCCCAACGCGAACGCATTGAAACCCCCACCGGACAATCCCTCCGCGTCATCCGCTGGAGTCGATCATTAATCAACATCGAGGTTCTTCTCGGAAATGGACGCACCCAAACCCAACGCGGAGAAGGTCTTCACTGGCATTATCACTCCGCCATGGAGTTGACGCTATTCACCTCAGGCTCAGGTATCCGATTTGTCGGCGATCACATCACCCCCTTCGATGCAGGAGACATTGTCCTCCTCGGCGAACGTCTGCCCCACCATTGGTCAGTCCGCGGCGATTCCTCAGGCATCAGCGTCCAATGGGAGTTCCCCCCCTCACACGCCATCTGGTCGCTCCCAGAGTCCCAACCACTCGCACAACTTTTTGAAAAAGCGCGGCGCGGTCTGCAAATCTCGGGCAGAACCGCTAAGCTTCTCGCCCCCAATATCCTTCAACTCGCTGGCGCCACTGGGCCCGACCGCCTCGGCCTCTGGTTTCGAACCCTCGCCCTCATCCACCACTCCAACAACGGCGATCTCACCAGCCTCTCCTCTCGTCCCTTCGACCTCCCCGCTTCGTCCCGTCACGAGCAAGCCATCACGGATGCCATCCGCTTCGTCCACGCAAACTTCCGCAAACCCATCCGACTCGCCGAACTGCTCGCCCTCACGCGAATGAGTAAAGCCACGTTCTCAAGACAGTTCTTGCGCCACGCCGGCACCCCCCTGTCCAGTCACCTCACCTCACTCAGAGTTCAAGCCGCTCAGGAAGAACTCAAATCCACTGACCGCCCAATCGTCGATATCGCCCTCGGTTGCGGATTCACCCAACTCACCTTTTTTAACCGAACCTTCCGAGCCCGCACCGGCACAACGCCCACTCAATACCGCTCCCTGCTGAACTCTCAGCACCGACGAATCCCCAACATCTAACGGCCATCCAACCGGTCCGAAAAAATGTTCACCGGCGCAAGAATGTCCGCCTCCACCCGCACATGGCGGTCTCTGGACTCCTCCTTGACTCCCTGCGAGACCAAGTACATCACCCCAACAGGCAGCAAGATAAACAAACCCACCACAATCAACAGCCAACCCCCAGAATCCACCACCCAATCCAACAGTTGACCAAATCCCCGCTTAGCTTCCCGCTGACGCCGAGCATCAGTCACCGGTTCTGTCACCTGCACACCACCGCGACCCAAACCGTCTCGCACCCCCACCCCCGAAAGATTACCTCCGCGCACAACCCGTACAGTTCCACCTACCCCACGACTAGCGTCACGACGTAATGATTTGGTTTTCATGTATTTTTGGTTGAACCCTCTTGCTAAAGCTGACCGCAATATCCCGCCGACGGCAGTTGGAGCGCGAAAGACCGCTGCGTATCACGCAGCCACCACATCCAGAACGCGCCAATCTCCAATCAGCCCTCACGGAACACTCGTTCATCCGCGCTTCAGCCCTCCGGTCTCGACTAGCCGACTCACGCGCCGATGCATTTCGGCAGCTAATTCAGCCCGCGGAACCTCGGCGCGGAGGGGGGAACCAAACGCCAAGTGCACCCGAGTCATCCTCCTAGCGATTAAGGCGCCAAGAGCTTCACCGAGTGACTTATCTCCAAAGTATGTCACGTCTTGGAGGGGATTTCCATAAGAATCGCGGTAAAAGATTCCGCACGGCGTTACCGATACCCGCGCGTCAAGTGCCGCCTGAAGCAGCGACGACTTAAATGGCAAAACATGCCCGCCCTCGCTGCTCGTTCCCTCCGGAAAAATCACCACCCGAACCCCAGCCTCCAAAACCCTACGCACCCCCGCAGCCGCAGCCACCACCCCCGACCGACGCGCGCGATCAACAAAAACCGTCCCGCACTGGCGGGCCATCGCCCCTGCCAAAACCCAACTCGACACTTCACGTTTCGCCAGAAAAACACAGGGACCCGCCGCCGCCAGCGCAATGATGTCCAAAAATCCGAGATGGTTCGCAACAACCAATCCGTCAGGAGGAATCCGACCGTCCACAACCACCTCCACACCCAAGCGTTCTGCCAAACTCAGACACAACCCACTCAAATGATACGCCCCCAACTCAGCCCCCCCACTCACCCCACGTAAACGGCCCTCCATCAGAGCCAGCGCAATCCTAGAAACGCCGCCGGCACACTTCAGCCAGCGCTCGAAGACGCCGACCCCAACATCCCCAGCGACAGGCCCACGGCCCTCTGCCTCACCCCTCCGACGAGCCACCTCGACCATAAAATCATCCTCCACCGGAACGTCTTCCATCATACTACTACGCCAAAAAGTTGGCTGCCGAGCCCCGCAGATTTTCCAAATCCATCACCGTGAGAAAATCAATCGTCTTAAACTCGCGATCCAACGCAGGTTCCCCGCAAATCCACGCCCCCAACGAGAGATAAGCTCTCAACAACTTGGGAACCCTCACCTCTCCCGCTTCTTCCTCGCTCGAAACACATTCCCACCCCGGTAATGGCCTCGTCCGCAATGACTCCGGCGCAAGATGCACCGGCGCGAGAAGGCCGTAAACCGCCATCCCCTCACGCGCACTCTGCGAGGTCAGAGAACTGCACCCCACCAAATACCGGCACCCCGCTCCCCGCGCATGCGCTGCAATCCCGCGCCACAAAAGTGACAACACCGTCAGGTTACGATGATCCCGTCGCACACACGCTCGCCCCAACTCCATCACCTCCGACCGAACTCCATCAAACGGCCGAAAATCAAACTCCTGAGCACTGTAGAATCCATGCCCAGCCGCCGCCTGCGCACCAGACTGCATTCGGTACGTGCCCACCACCTCTCCACCAAACTCAACCAGCAGATGATCGCACGCCTCGTCAAACCGATCCTCATCCCGAAATGTGAGATAGGACGACTCCAATCCCTCCTGCATCTCCAGATTAAACACAAGAAATCGAAGCGTTTGTGCCGCACGGACGTCCTCGCGTGTCGAAGCCATTCGCACCGTGTACGCGCAACCCGCCCCCTGCTGCACCTCGCGCGTGCGACGATGAAAAATTCGCGCCCCCACACCCACCTCACCCTGGCCAATAGAACGTGGTCTTAGTTCGGACGTTATCACGGGAAAACGCTCACCTCACTGAGTGACACCCCCATGACACACACGTCGCAACCCCGTGAAACCCACCGCCCCCCCCCACTCACTGCCGACTCTCTGCCTCGGCGCAAAAATGGCTTATTCCCTGCCATCCCATGAATAAACCAAAAGTTCTCGTGATCGTCGGCGACGCCACTGAAACCGTTGATACCCTCTACCCGTTTTACCGCCTCATCGAAGCCGGCTTCCAACCCATCGTCGCCGCCCCCGAAAAGCGCCGCTACCAAATGGTCCTCCACGAAATCAAACCGGGCTGGACCATCACCAAAGAATGGGAGGGCTACTCCATTGAAGCCGATATCGCCTTTAAAGACATCAACCCCGAGGACTATGTCGGCATCTTCTTCAGCGGCGGACGTGCCCCGGAATACATCCGCGAAGACGAAGATCTCCTCCGCATCACCCGCTGGTTCTGGGAGAAAGGTCTTCCGATGGCCAGCGTCTGCCACGGCGTCGAAATCCCCGCCCGCGCAGGCATCGTTAACGGCCTCCGCATGGCAACCGTCGCCAAATGCAAGTTCGACCTCGAAGTCTGCGGCGGCATCTACGTCAACGAACCCTGCGTGATCGACCGCCACATGTTTAGCGGACGGACCTACCACGACAGCGGTCACTTCGTAGCACCGTGGATTCGAGCCATGGAACAGAACCTCGCTAGCAAGCCCTAATCCCACCATGCGCTCACCAGCCGCCATTCACCTTGATTCCTCGAATCGCATGCGGTCGTTCATCCGAAACGGCCTCGCCCTCAGGTGCGTCGTCGCCATGCTGATGAGCGTAGCGGTCTGGGCTTCCCCCGTCGTTCCATCCTTCGAACGATTCCACCAAAGCGCGCCGTCCGCAGAAGGAGGCGCGCTGCTCTACTCCGAACTCGGCTGCGCATCGTGCCACGGCAACCACACCCCCGCTCCTCCGAGACAAGGCCCTAACCTCGCCTCGGTTTCCGATCGCGCCCGCCCCGAGTGGATTGTCGACTTTCTCAAAAGCCCAAACACCACTCGACTCGGCTCCAATATGCCAAGCCTCCTTCACCGGCTCTCTGGCAACCCCGACGAAACCGCGACCGACCTCGCCCACTACCTCACTTCGCTCGGCCAAAACTCAGCCAACGGCACCTCTGGCAAACCCAAACCCAAACCAAAATCCGCTCTCCACGCCAACGCTGAGCGCGGTGGCGATCTTTTCCGGAATCGCGGATGCGCCGCCTGTCACCCAACCTCCGACGCCCCGGCTACCACCGCCTTTCTCTCCCGCCTGCCCAATCTGCCCAAGAAGTATTCCCTCACATCCCTCGCGGCGTTCCTTGAATCCCCAACCACGCACCGGCCCGACGCTCGAATGCCCGCCATCCCGCTCACTCCCCAGGACGCGTTCGACATTGCCGCACACCTCCTCGATTTCCGCACGAGCGACCCTCGCCAAGCCAAAGCAATCACTCCGCTCTCGCTCGATCCTGCGAGAGTTCAACGCGGCGCTACCCACTTCAAACAACTGCAGTGCAACGCCTGCCACACCCCATCTTCCACACCAGAAGCGTCCGCCATCACCATCCGAAACCACGCCCAAGGCTGCCTCTCAGCCAAACCGAACAGCGCTCCCAACTTCCATCTCAACGAACTCCAGCGCAACGCACTTTTGACCTACCTCAATCACCCCGAACAAGCGCTCCCAACCCCAGAAACGCGCTGGCGCCACACCACGCAAGCCCTTAACTGCACCGCTTGCCACGCCGTCGACCAAACCGGAGGTCCAGCCCCCGAAACCACAACCTATTTCACAGGCGACGAGGCAATCGGCGACACAGGACGCATCCCACCGCCTCTCACCCGCGTCGGCGCGAAACTTTTACCCACTTGGATGCAGGGAGTACTCGAAGGTTCAAACCGCAAGCGGCCCTACCTCCACACCCGCATGCCCGTTTATTCGGCAATCGCGAAACGCCTGACCCTATTGGCAAGCGAAAGCGCCCACTCAGCGCCCCAGCCCCTTCCTAGCGATCCCGCAACCCGCGAAGCCGGGCGCACACTCCTCGGGTCACACGGCGGAATGAACTGCATCACCTGCCACCGCTGGAACGACCGCCCCTCGCTCGGAATCCAAGCCATCGACCTGCACGACACCGGAAAACGCCTGCAAAACGCATGGCTGCGCGATTACCTCCGAAACCCTGCCGCGTACCGCCCCAACACCCTCATGCCCGCGCTCTGGCCCGCAGAAAAATCCGCGATTCCTCTGCTCAACGGAAGTAGCACCGCGCAAATCACCGCCGTCCTCGCTTTCCTTCAAAAACCAGAGGGCGAACCACCCGGCCTCCCCACCACCGACTCTTCCGCCTTTGAAATCGTCCCAAAAGACCGCCCCGTCATCCAACGCACCTTCCTCGAGGGCGTCGGTCCTCACGCAATCCTCGTCGGATTCCCCGCAGGCTTTCATCTCGCGTTCGACGGACTGTCCGGAACCCCCGCCCTCCTGTGGAAAGGCCGCTTCTTTGACGCCTACTCAACCTGGTTCTCCCGACAAGCACCGTTCGAATCCCCTCTCTCCAAGGAGGTTGCTCAATGGTCAAAAAACAGCGAGGCCGGCGACCCTCCCACGAAATCGTTTCAAGGTTACCGCACAGACAAATCAGGAAATCCCACGTTCCTCGTCCTGCGAAACGGCACTTCGCTCGAAGAAACCTTCCGCGCGGATTCGAAGGGCATCCACCGAATCATCCGTGCCGTCAACGGACCGCTCCCCGCATCATTCACCCACCCCGAAATGCTCACCCCCGTTGATGTCCGTGACGTTCCCGCCGACACGCGTCACTTCCACTACCTCTGGACCCCATGATCTCATTCTCCTGCTCCCGCCACGTTCCAGCCCTCGCAGCATTCGCACTCGCCGCCAACCTGCTGGCCTCGGAACCGGGCTATGAAGTACTCGACCTACTCACCGCGGCAACGCCGTCCGACTCTCGCGACAAACAATGGAAACCCGGTGGCGATATCGTTCTAGAAATCAGCGGGATGGACTGGATTGGTCCCGACCGGCTCGGTGTCACGCTTCGAAAAGGTGACGTGTACTTTATCGACAGCGTCCTCGGTGCAGATGCCAATTCCGTGCGCTTCCACCGCTTCGCCTCAGGCCTCCACGAACCGCTCGGCTTGCTGAAAGATGGAGACTCTTTCCTCGTCACCCAACGCACAGAGGTGACCCGCCTTCGCGACACTGACCAAGATGGTCTCGCCGATGAATTCCTCACCGCAGCACGAGGGTGGAATGTCTCAGGCAACTACCATGGCTACGCTTACGGACCCAAACGCGACAAAGCAGGCAACCTCTGGATCACCACAAACCTCGACATGGGCGAGCGAGCCGCAAACAACGCTCCGTGGCGCGGTTGGGCCCTCACGCTCCGTAAAGATGGAACCGTGCAGCCCATGGCGGCCGGTCTGAGATCACCGTGCGGATTCGGCACAAACGCTGACGGCGAAATGTTCGTCACCGATCAGCAAGGCACGTGGGTTCCCGCCACACCCATCCACCACCTTCAGAAGGGCGCTTTCTACACCAACCCAGAAGGCATTGGCTCGCAAACCCTTCCCGATTCACCTCTGAACATGCCCGCAAACATTGCGGACGGCATCCCATACCCCGAGGCCATCCAACGCAACCCCGCCATGAAGCCCGCCGCCGTCTGGCTTCCCTACAACAAAATGGGAAGAAGCGGCACGGACATCGTCATGATTCCCGAAAACGGCTCATTCGGTCCGTTTGAAGGACAACTCCTCGTCGGCGAGTTCACCAACTCCGCAATCAACCGCGTGTTCCTCGAGAAGGTAGACGGCCAATACCAGGGTGCCTGCTTCCCGTTCCTCGACGGATTCCCCGCCGCAGTGGTCCGCCTTGCGTTTGCCCCCGACGGAAGTCTGTTCGTCGGCATGACCAACCGCGGTTGGTCCTCTCTCGGCGCACGATCCTACGGACTCCAACGCGTCCGAAAATCAAAGTCCGCCCCTGCGCCATTCGCGGTGCGCACCCTGCGCGCAACTCCCACTGGCTTCGCCCTTGAGTTCACTCACCCGGTCGACCCCGCTACCGCGCGAGACCCAGCGGGCGTGACAATATCGCGCTACACCTACCTGCACTCCCACGCCTACGGCAGTGACGAAATCGACACGACACAAGTGCCCATCGAGAGCGCAGAACTCTCTCCGGATGCGAGAACACTGCACCTCGTCGCATCGCAGCGGAAACCGCTTTACGTGCATGAGTTGCACTTCCCTCTGATTCGGTCTGCCACAGGCGAAAAACTCGTCCACCCCGTCGCCTACTACACGCTGAACCGAATCCCCTCCCGCTAGTTTCCGCAACCGCTATGAGCATCGCCATCGATCTATACGGCACCACGGCCCTTATCACTGGAGCCTCTCAAGGAATCGGGGCGCGCATCGCGCGAACCTTCCACCAAGCAGGATCAAACATCGTTCTGAATCATCCCAACCTCCCTCAAACCACCTCCGATGCGGAAGCTCTCGCCCTAGAACTAAACGCCACCCGCCCACAGAGCGTCCTCCTCGCGCCCGCGGACGTTTCGAACGCCGAACAAGTGCAGGACATGATGAACGCGGCAAAAACGCACTTCGGCGGAATTGACTTTCTCATCAACAACGCAGCCATCATTCGCGACCGAACCATTGCCAAGATGTCGATTGAGGAGTGGACGGCCGTGATGAATGTAAACCTCAACGGCGTGTTTCTCTGCTGCAAACACGGGCTCGAAGTGATGCGTGATGGCGGTGCCATTGTGAGCTTTGGCAGTATCGCCGCCATCCAAGGCTTTTTCGGCCAAGCCAACTACGCGTCCGCCAAAGCTGGCGTTCAGGCCATGATGCGCGTGATTGCCCGAGAGGCCGCTCGAAGAAATATCCGCGCAAACGCCGTGGCTCCAGGTGTCATCGAAACTTCAATGGCGGCAACCATCCCGCAATCTGTCCGGGATGAAATGCTCAAACAAATCCCGCTCAACCGCTTCGGCGCTCCTGATGAAGTGGCGAATGTCGTGCTGTTCCTTTGCTCACCTCTGGCGTCTTACGTGACGGGACAAACCCTCGAAATCAACGGCGGTTGGCGCGGTTAAGCATGAGAGCGGCCGCATCCTTTTCGACCGCCAATGAGGCCGTTGCGGCGATTCCCTCGGGCTGCACGATTGCGGTGGGCGGTTTCGTTGGAGCCGGCCATCCCGAACTCCTCACCTCCGCGCTCGAACAACGGTTTCTAACAACCGGCACCCCGCGCGACCTCACCCTCGTGTATTGCGCAGGCCAAGGTGATCGAAGCTCTCGCGGACTAAATCATCTCGCGCACGGCGGCCTCATTCGAAAAGTCATTGGTGGACACTGGAACCTCGCACCCCGTCTCGGAGAAATGGCTCTGAGCGGATCCATTGAAGCGCACAACCTTCCGCAAGGTGTCATGTGTGCGCTCCTGCGCGACATCGCTGCAAAACGTGCCGGGACGTTCACCAAAGTAGGCCTCAACACCTTCGTCGATCCCCTTTTCGGAGGGGGCCAACTCAACGACTCCACACGCGACTCTCTCGTGGAACGCGTCACGATCGACGGGGAAGTCTGGCTTCGATACCGCCCGTTCCCCATCCACGTTGCCTTGCTGCGCGCCACCAGCGCTGACCGCAAAGGCAACCTCAGCGTCGAAGACGAGGCCCTAGTCGGCGAGATTCTTCCTCTCGCTCAAGCGGCAAAAAACCACGGCGGAATCGTCATCGCTCAAGTCGCTCATTTGGTTGAAAAGATACCGGACCCCAAATGCGTTCGGATTCCGGGTATTCTCGTCGATCACGTCGTCGTCTCCCAGGGAGTCAATCACGACCAAACATTCGCAGAGGAGTTCAACCCTGCGTACGTAACCTCTGGCCCTATTCCCCCCCAACCCGCGATGCCCTTCTCCTATCGCCGCTTGATTGCAGAGCGCGCGCTCGAAGAAATCCAATCTGGCGAGATCGTCAACCTCGGCATCGGTCTGCCCGAGGGAGTTGCGCGGATCGCCGCCGAACAGAACCTTCTCAACCACTTCACACTCACCGTCGAAAGTGGTCCCATCGGTGGGTTGCCCGCAGGTGGCCTCAGCTTCGGATGTAGCGCACACCCAGAATCCATTATCGATCAGCCTGCGCAGTTTGACTTCTACGACGGAGGTGGCCTCGATGTCGCCGTTCTCGGCGCCGTAGAAGTGGATCCCCAAGGAAGCGTCAACGTGGCCAGCCTTGGCAACCGATTCGCCGGCGTCGGAGGCTTCATCAATATCTCTCAATCCGCCAAACGCGTCGTGTTCTGCCTCTCTCACACCGCGGGCGAACTCAAGGTCACCTGCGAAAATCAACAACTTCGGATCGTTCAAGAAGGCACCCACCCGAAGTTTGTCCAACGCCTCCGCCATGTCTGCTTCCACGGCCCTTCTGCCATCGAACGCGGGCAACAGGTGCTCTATGTCACTGAACGGGCAGTCTTCAAACTCACGCCGTCCGGACTCGAACTCGCAGAGGTGCGCGCAGGTATCAATCCGCATCGCGATCTCTATCCGCACATGGGTTTTCGCCCCATCCACACCGACCATTTCAGAGTCGCCCCTGTCCCTGCCCACTAACTATGGAACACATTCACATCGCCGCTGCTGCACGCTCGCCCATCGGGAAAT
>JBEEPE010000337.1:0-7281 GCA_041191265.1 Verrucomicrobiota bacterium
ACAGCGCGGAGGAACCGGACACTCGACGGGTCCGCCGATGGAGCCGCGTCCGCCATAGATGACGCTTCGCGCGAGACGCACCTCGCCAAGTTTGCCTTCGTGCATGTAACGGACGGCCTCCGCTAGTCCACCACGGGAACGGTTTTGAGTTCCGGTCTGACAGATGCGGCCGAGTTTGCGCGCGGCGTCGACCATGCGACGACCCTCCACAATGTTGTGGCTGACCGGCTTTTCCACGTACGCGTCTTTGCCCGCCTGCATGGCCCAGATTGCTGCGAGCGCGTGCCAATGGTTTGGCGTGGCGATGAACACGACGTCCACCGTTGGGTCATCAAACACGCGTCGGAGATCCTGAACTTTGGCGGGTTCCGGACGGCCCAGTTCTTTGACCAATGCGGCGAGTTCGTCGACGCGGTCGAGGTCGGGGTCGCAGATGTGGGTGATGGCAACATCCGGCATGCGCACGATTTCCCGCACATGTTGTTTCCCGCGAATTCCGCACCCGAGGATCGCGGCGCGGAGGGTTGATGACACGGGACTGGCGACGGGGGTTGCAGCCTGTGCGAGGCGTTGTGCGTCCGACAGGAGGGTTGCGGAGGCAGCGGCGAAAACGGACCGTTCAAAAAAGTGGCGGCGTGAGATATCCATAGAGTGTTTATTCGATGAGGGTTGCGGCGGCGACGCGGGCTTTCTGAAGGGTTTCTGGGACGGATACTGGTTTTCCGCCCTGACGGATGCTTTCGTCAGCGGCTTCCATGAAGGCCATGATTTCGAGGGATTCGTCGAGGCTGACCGGAGGCGTTCCGGTGCGGAAGAAGCGGCCGATGGCGCGGCAGAGCGCTTCGTAGCTGATGGTTTTTCCACCGGTTTTGAGGGATTTGGAGCCGTAGACTATGGCGCCGAACTCGGACTTTCCTTTCACGATGCCGTGATAGGTGCCGATGCGTCCATCGTTCCAAGTGCCAACCGTTTGATCATTGGTGGAGGTCTTGGTGCGTTGGACGGTGGCGCAGCCGGGGCCCATGAGGGTGAAGAGGGATTCGACGCCGTGGATGGCGTAGAAGAACAGATCCGGCGTTCCGGTTTGGTAGGAGCAGGGGCCCCAGGTGGTGGCACTGAGGATGTCGCCGATTTCGTCGGATCCGATGAGTTCGCGCAGATCGGCTCCGAATCGGGAGGACGAACTTGTGAAGCAGGCGACGTTGTGGCGTTTCGCGAGTTCGGCAATGGCGATAGATTCCGGAAGATTGCCGGCGAGGGGTTTATCGATGAACACGGGTTTGCCGGCCTTGAACGCTTCCTTCGCTTCTTTGAGGTGAATCCGGCCGTCGACACTTTCTAGGAGGATAACGTCCACTTGCGCGGTGAGGGCGGGGATGGTGTCGACGATTTCGACTCCCATCTTGCGCACTTGATCGGTGAAGTTGGCGATGCGGTTCGCGCTGGCGGGCATGTCGGTGCCGCCGGGGTACGCGGTGGTCACGGTGATGCCGGCGAGATCGCCGTCAGCCTTCGGGTTATTGAAAAGTTTGGTGAAGGCGGGAACGTGAGAGGTGTCGAGTCCGATAATGCCTGCCTTCAACGGCTTCAGTGATTCAGCGGCATGAGAGGGCGAGAGATAGGACGTTACAAGGGCGAACGCGGCGATTAGGTGGGGGAAGCAAAGGCGCATCCCTGTCCACCTGCAGGAGATGGGCCAGACGAGCTGTGGGTAGTGTCACTCTGTGGGAAGGAGTGCGCGGAGCTTGTCGGCCAGTTTTTTCCAGCGGACCAGTTCGATGTCGTGGTGTTGTTCGAGGGTCGCTTTGCGTTCGAGCAGTCCGCGTTCAATGCCGGGCATGTGCGCGGCTCCCCAGGGCACGATGATGTTTTCAATCGTGCCCTCGAGTTTGGTGGCGTCGGAGCGTCCGGTGGCGGCGTCGATTCCGGAGAGGACGCGTTGGTTTCGAAGCTCGAGGATGTCTTTCCAAAACAGTTCCTGCACGTTGGAGTCCATGGCGGCTAGGTCTTCCAGCGCGCCTGCGAGGTCTTGTTGGATGGCCTTGGACATGCCGCGCGTGAATCGATTGAGGGCGTCTTTCACTTGGGGAGAGAAATCGCTGACGTCGGCATCGATGTGGAGCGAACGCGGGCCCATTTTTTCGGGGAGCGAGCGTGGTTGTGCGGAGAGTCCGGTTGCCTCGGCGATGCCGGAATAGTCGAGCGGGTTTTTGAGAACGCCGGTTCGGTCGGTGACTCCCTCGGGGAGCACGAGGGTGGTATCCGGTGAGAGGGAGGGGATTACGGAGGTGACGCGTTTGTAGAACGCAGGATTTGCGAGGTGAACGGTGGGAAGGAGGTGGATGTTTTTGTCGTTGAGCCGGTAGGTACGGGCTTGAAAAAAGACGCCGGTTTCGTTGATGCGGATGAAGCCTGCGGAGGCGGTATTGACCATCCAGACGGAGCCGTAGGCGAGCGCGATCAGGTAGACGGCGGGGAGGATGACGAAGTGGGCCACCGTGGCGGCGAGGGTTTTAAGGAGCGAGAATCGGAAATGGCAGAAATCGTTTGGGATGAACAGGAACGATGCGTTTGCTCCTTCGGGGATTCTGCGCACGCGAAGGACGAGCATGCAAAGCACTGTGGATGCGATTTCCAAGAGGCCGCTCGCGTATTCAACGGTGTGGAGGGACATCACGGCGGGGAGCGGGAGAAGCGCGTGACCGGACCAGATAGCGGCGGTGAGGGGGAGGATGAGATGGCCCCAAGGCGAGCCTCGGTAGCACGAGATAGCGGTGATGACGACGAGCAGGGCAATGAGGTGGAGCAACAGGCCGGCGGACGCGATGAACACGATGCCGAATGCGTTGCCGAACGCCGCGTGGAGAACGGTGGCGGTGCCGGAGAAGAGGTTGAGAACGAGAAAGAAGTTTAGCCAGAGGCGCGGCCATGCGGGGGGGGCTTCCGGGAGAGCGGGCGGAGTCGCGGAGGGTTGGGGGTCTTCAGGGGTGGAGGGAGCATCCATGGCTTCTGGCAGGGTACGTCTGAACCGGAGAGGAGTCAGCATCTTGCTTGACGCCGTGGCGTTCGTTGACGGGCATGGAGATATGCGGAGCTTGGCGATTTTTACCTGGATTTGGGCGTGGGCGACTGGTGTGCACGGTGCGGATTTGCCGGATGTGTCGACCGTTCCGACGGATTTGGTGGTTCCGGCGCTTTCGGAGGGAACCGCTTCGCCGGGGAAGCGGGTGCGGGTTGGTTCTGCGGAGGGAGTTCATCATGTGTTGTACTTGCCGGTGGATTGGGAGGCGCACCGCCGGTGGCCGGTTTTGGTGGAGTTTGCTGGTAACGGGAACTACCGGAATCGGTTTGGGGATGAGAGTCGTGGGCGACCGGAGGACAGTTGTCTTGGGTACGGGCTGAGCGCTGGGCGGGGATTCCTTTGGTTGTGTTTGCCTTATCTGAGCGCGGATGGAACGCGGAACGTGACGACGTGGTGGGGAGACAGCCCTCGTTACGAGGTGGCGCCGACCGTGGATTATTGTGTGAGGACGATTGAGGCGGTGTGTCGTGATTACTCAGGGGACGCCTCGAGGGTGGTGTTGTGCGGATTTTCGCGTGGAGCGATTGCGACGCATTTTATTGGTTTGCAGGATGAAAGGATTGCCCGTCTGTGGCGCGGTTTCTTTGCGTACAGCCATTTTGACGGGCCGCGTCGTTGGCCGTATCCGGGATCGGACGAGGCATCGGCTGCAACGCGCTTTTCTCGGGTGGGTGGGCGTCCGAATTTTGTGTGCGGCGAGGGGGAAAATGCGGAGGAAACGCGCCGGTGGTTGGAGTCAAAATATGGGGTTTCTGCGTTGGGACGGTTCACGTTTCGTGGCACGGGTTTTCGCAATCACAGCGACACGTGGGTGTTGCGGCCTGGGGTAGTCCGAGAGGAGGCGCGCAGGTGGTTGGCCGACGTGGTTCGCTAGTCGGGGTCGGGAGGGATTTTGGTGTTGGCTACTCCGAGCACCGACCGCGCTCTGAAGAGGCAGGGCACCGGATGTCGCGTCCCGTTGGGCTCGGGTTGTTTTTGGGGTTAGCCTGAGCGTTGCCCTGGGCTGGTATGTGGTGCCCCGATGGGGGTGCTTGATTTGCGCTATGCGGACCGTTCGGATTCGCAGGCGGGTTGCGGAATCCGTGATTCCACGAGACGCCCCCAGATCCAACAGAGATCGGAGAGTCGGTTGAGGTACACTCGGAGGTCTTGTGTGACGAGCACGCCTTCGTCATGGAGCGCCACGACTTCGCGTTCGGCTCGGCGGCAGGTGGTTCTGGCGAGATCTAGGCAGGCGCTGAATCGGCTCCCTCCCGGCATCACCCAGCCCTCGTAACGGATGCGGTCGTTCTTCTCAATGTCGCGGATTAGTCCCGTCAAACGGTTCACCATGTCCGGCCCGACAAACGTTCTGCCCTTCTCGGCGTAGCGTTCCCGGTCGGCGTCGTCGACAGCGAGTTCACCCATGACAATCACGAGTTCACGTTGGATGCGGTGGATTTCTTCGGCGATGGATTCGTCCTCCGCGAAGGCGCGAGCCATTCCTAGGGCAGCATTGAGTTCATCGACGGCTCCGTAGGCGCGGACTCGTGGGTGGCTTTTGGAGACTCTTCGGTTGAAGATGAGTCCGGTGGTTCCATCATCGCCAGTCCGCGTGCAAATCGACATTTGTTAAGTTGAGCATGCGTTTCGCCCGTGGCAACGGGCGGCCAGATTGGCTGGGGTGCGGTTGCGTTTGGGTTGACCAATGCGGGCTTGATTGGGGGGCGGGGACGTTTTCACTGCGGTGATGGATTGGGAAAATGCTTATCAGCAACAGGAGACGCCGTGGGATAAAGGGGAACCTTCGCCGGGCTTGGTGGATTTATTGGTGGGGATGCCGATGACGGGGCGTGTTTTGGTGCCGGGATGCGGGTTGGGGCACGATGTGCGTGCGATTGCGAGGTTGCCGGGGACGGAGGTGGTGGGGGTTGACGTGGCGCCGACGGCGGTGGCGTTGGCGCGTGCGTTTGGTGCGGTGGGACGGGAGCGGTACGTGTTGGAGGATTTGTTTGGGTTGCCGGAGACGTATGTGGGAGCGTTTGACTGGGTTTGGGAGCACACCTGTTTTTGCGCGATTCCGAAGGCGCGGCGTGAGGATTACGTTGCGGCGGTGCGGTCAGTGTTGGGAGTGGGGGGGCGGTTGGCGGCTGTTTTTTATTTGGACCCGGGTTGGGATGATCCTGAGCAGGGGCCTCCGTTTGGGGTTTCGGTGGCGGAGTTGGATCGATTGTTTCTTGGAGCGGGCCGGTTCGAACTGGAGCGGGAGTGGGTCCCTGAGCGGGCTTACGCTGGGCGCGAGGGTCGGGAGTTGATGCGGGTGATGCGTGCGGTGTAGCGGGGGTGGGGCAGCATCAGGCCGGGGGAGTTCCTGCGATTTTCAACACCGATCAAGGCAGCCAGTATACAAGCGAAGCATGGACGGGTATGTTAGAGTCAGCAGGGGTGTGGGTGAGCATGGATGGAAAGGGTCGCTGGCCATTTTGAAGTCAGGTGTCTCGCTCTTCAACCGGCCCCGTCGCACTTTTCGACCGCCGTTTACACATCTCAGCGTAAGTTGAGATGCTTCATAATAATCCGGTTTATTTAATAATGAATCAAGACACTCCTTTCGATGTGTTCATCAGCCATTCCAGCAAGGACGTTCATGTTGCCAGCGCGATTAAGCAGCACCTGCAATCGGTAGGGGTTCGCTGTTGGAAGGCCCCGGACGACATTCGACCCGGCGAGAGTTGGCCAGGCGCAATTTCCCGAGCTTTGGGGGCTTGCAAGGCAATGGTCCTTGTGTGGTCGAGTCATTCGATTGAATCGCCTGAAGTCTCAAAAGAATTAACCATTGGAATGAAGAATCAGTTGCTGGTGATTCCCTACAAAATTGAAAGTATCGCACCCTCGGGAGACTGGGAATATCATCTCGCGAACAGTCACTGGCTTGATGCCTGTGGCGAAGAAATCAAAACAGCTAACCAAAGGCTCGCAGAACGACTCCTGCCAATATTTAAGCGGACACCCTCCGTTTCAGAGGACGGAAAGTCCCCCGGCGATCACTCTGCGGAGGAAATGAGAGAGCAAATCACGGAAATGATTTGGTGGGCATACCGCAATGGTGAACCCAAACTACTTGATAGGAAAGGAATTCAACTTGCGATAAAGCAAGCCGGATTGCCACCTGAGATGTTTGAATCAGCAAAGAGCGGAGTGCGAAGAAATAAAACTGAATTTATTCAGGCTATTGGAGAGGCTCTCGAGGACAGTGAAATAGAAGTTACCGAGGAAATCGCGCTCGAAGATGTAAGAAAAGAGTGTTGTATCTCTAAGAAGGAAGCCGAAGCGCTCCTCAGGGCGAAGGTTGGAGGACTTCTGATACGCGGGGTTGAGGAACTAAAACACGATTGGATACTGAAGGCTTGTTCAGCGGGAAAATCGGAAAAATTAATTGGAACTGTTGGAAGCAATGATCACGGGAGACCTCCTGAGTCGACCCGTCCCAGTCAGGCTGAGCAGACCGAATCTCTTGGAAAGAAACCGGTAAACCCTCGGCAGACCCAAGTGCGGGAGGATTTGCCCTTGAGAAACCCTGTTGGAACTGTACCACAAGTTATACCTACTCAACAAGAATCCACGAAATCAACCGAGAAAGATTCCATCATGACTCAAATGATGAAAATGGATGGATTTACTGTTCATAAAGTTATGAATAAGTTCAAAATTTCTATGCGAACTGCAAACAGTTACTTGGCTGAGCACATTGCTTGTGGTAGATTAGAGAGAGTTGGCAGAGGACTCTCTGCTGAGTATGTCAGAAAAACAAAAAATAAACCATATGGCTAAGACACCTGTTTGATAAGTGGCATAAAATCAAACCGTTCAATCCTCAATGGGGCGAACCGGATTACGAAGAAAAAGAAAAACAAAACGAGGTCGCCGAGCAACTATGGCTGCAAGATGCTAGACCCCTTAGATTGCGCGCCTCAGGTTTGGATCCTTCCGTGAAAATCGAGGAGATTGCGGCACGGGCTTACACTTTGATTTCCGATTACTCTTTCAGAACTCTAGCCGACCTCGGGGTGCTCGATTGCCACTATGAGCCCTTGAGGGACTGTAGACTCGCTTTGAGAATCTCTTCCGAACCGCTCTCGCCCAAGCGGGTGCGCCAACGTGTCATACTGGAGGGATCTACGGGCGGTTGATGGGAGAAGAAACGCATCCCGCTAAAAAAC
>JBEEPE010000338.1:0-3492 GCA_041191265.1 Verrucomicrobiota bacterium
CGCCGATAACGATGGTGCCATCGGGGATGCCGGGGCCCGTGACGGAAGCGCCGGGCGCAGGGAACACATTCGGAGTTTTCACCGAGAGAGTGGGACTGTTCACCGTGGTGGCTGCCGAGAATGTCGCGGGTGTTGTCGAGGTGGCGGTTGCCGGCTGAGAGAGGGTTATGACGTTTTTTGAGACGCTTGCCACGGTCGATCCCTCGGGGATGCCGGGTCCGGAAACGGGGGTTCCGACGATGGGCGCTACGGTGGCTGAGGTGAGGGTGAGCGTCTTACTGTTGTTGATGATGTATCCGTCGCGTTCTACCGGTGAGATGGATGAAGCCGACGCAGGCTTTGAAAGGGTGACTGTGCTTGTGGTTGAGGCTGTGACGATGGTGCCATCTTGAATGCCAGATCCGGTGATGGACGACCCAACGAGCATCGCGGTTCCCGCCGGTGAGAGGGTGATGACATTTTTTCCGATTGTGGTGATGGCGTTGGCTGTGACTGCTTTGATGGAGGCTGCAGTCGTGAAGCTGGACAGGGTGACATTGGCTCCTGACACTGAAGTTACGGTGGTCCCTTGGGGGATGCCGCCACCTGATACGGCCATGCCCGGGAGAATGGTGAGTCCGGGCGCAGCGAGGACGTTTTTGAACTTGTCTCGGAGGATGGGGAGGGTTTGGACGGTAGCAACGGTGGGCACACCGGAGATGGTGCGAGTTTCTTGGTTGAACGTGAGGCCTCTGGGCAGAGTCCCGGTCAGGGACACGACGGGAGAGTCTCCATCTAGTTCGAAGACGTGGTTGAATGCGCCGAAAACTTTGCCGGATATGTTTTCGCTACTGGTGAAGGCGAGCGGGGTGAGTGCTCCAGCCACGTTACCCGTGAGAGTGTAGCCACCGACGGAGCCGTATTTGGTGAACCCGACGGCTTCGAGGGCCGTGCCCACTTCGCGGACAAAGAATCGCCCCGGCGCCACGGTGGTAGGAATTAGGTGAGGGGCACCTTCAACCTTTAGGTAGTAGGTGCCTTGAGGGAGCGAGGCCTCGGCGACGGCAGCCTCCATGCGGTCGTCCATCGATGCGGTTGCGATGAGAAAACCGCGATCGGTCAGGAGTGAGAGACGGACTTTGAGGTTTGGCGAAACCGAGCTGGGATTGCATGTGGCGACGACCGTTCCACCGGAGGTGGTGAAGGAGTAGAAGTCCACGTCGTTCGCGCTGTGGATAACCCCTGAGGTCGTGAATTGGTTCTGTTGGACAGAAAGTTGGCTTGCCGAGGCGCGGGTGTTTTGGTCCTCGTCGGCTGCGAAACCAACTGAGTTCTGCGCACGGGTGATGACGGCGAGGTCGTCCTGCTGTGCGTTCCCTTTGCCGACTTGTTTGTAATACGAACCTGCCTTGGACCATTGAGTGACTCTCTTCGTTCCAGCACCCATGATGGGGCCCCATGAAAGCGGCCCTTCTCCATGGCCGGCGTAGTATTCTGCGGTTGGGGTGCCCCAGTGACCGAGCCCCAGGGTGTGTCCCACTTCGTGGGAGATGGTGTCCGCGCAGTAGGTTTTCTCTTGAGTGAACGCCCAGCAATGCCGCACTCCGATTTTCGTGAGGTCAGGTGCCGTCGAGGCGATTTGACCGGAGCTGAAGCCTCCGAGGACGGCTATCCCGCCATCTTTCGGGGCCACCGTTTTGGTCGGTGTGATCCAAACTTGGACCCAGTTTTTGTTGCTTTTGACCGCTTTATCGAGGACAGCTGGGTCTGTTGTTACGTTGATTTTGAACGGTTTAAAATCTTCTGCGACGCGCGCATGGATGTAGGAGATATCAGCGGCGTCCAGCGTTGTGTTGAGGACTGGGAACGTCTTTCCCGCGTTCCAGTACCCACGATCGTAGGTGGATGCGTTGGTGGGGTGGTTAACGAAATGGAGGTAAATCACGGGGTGGACGACCTCTGGGGTGTCACCGTCGGCAGGAACGTTTGGGAGACTTTCGAGAAGGGGCACTGTGAGCGGACCGAGGGGGGCACGCTGCACCTTGGTCGAGGTTTGGATCGCCTTCATGGAGGCGACTGGTTGGCTTGGGATACCGGGTGCGCAGATGATATCGCTCAGGAGGCGTTCCACCATGATGGTTTCGCCGGTTGGTTCGGTTCGCAACTCGAGTGCGCGGAATGATTTCGGGAAGAGGATGTGTCCGGACGTAGCGGTTTTGGAGAGGTGAACGGAGAAGCTGCCACCGGAGGGAAGTTCGCCTTCGATTAGGGTTCCGGTTGGAAGAGATTGGACGGAGTTGATGGTTCCTGTGGTTGCGGCGCCGTCTGGCGTTGGGAAGGCAACCTTGTCATTCGCTGCGTAGGTTGATTCGGCGACCGTGACCGGCATGATGCGGCCCTTTGCTCCTTTGGGTGCTTCGCGGTTAAAGGAGAGAGGGGATCCCGAGATGGGACCGGATGGGCGGACGGTCGGGGATGCGCCTTGAGCAATCGCTTGGTCGAGGGCGGCGGCGGCAGTTGCCGACGAACGGTCAGACGGATTCGCTGCTTCGGACGGGGCCGAAGTAGAATCTTGTTGGAGCGGATGTGAAGGACTCGACGGCGTGAGATCCGTCTTGATGCAGATCAGAGATGCGACGGAGATCCCGAGGATGGAAAGAAGCGCTGCGTTGCGAGTGTTCATACCGCCGTGCGCCGCATGAACTGTTCCATCGCCTCGCGTGGCTACCAGGCATTGTGGTTGTTAGTGGAGACTCCTCAGGCTTGGGGGAGCGATTGCAGGGCGACGCGCAGGAAGTTTTCGTGGAAGATTCCGGCGATGTCGGGTTGTGAGTAACCCTTGGATTCGAGGAGGGGCGCCAGTTTTTGGAGGTCGGCGATAGAGTTCAGGTCTTGAGGGGTTTGTTCAATCCCGAAGGCTCCATCGAGATCGGATCCGATGCCGCAGTGTTTTGAAGTGCCGGTGAGTTGGCAGATGTGGTCGACGTGTTCGAGGGCGGTGGAGAGCGTTACTCCCGAAGACTGCGGGGTGGTTTTTCCGCGCTGCCAGTTGGGGTAGAGCATCCATGCGTCAAAAACGAGACCGATGACGGCGTTTCGCTCTGCGAGGAGGCGAATCATTTCGTCGGAGAGTTGACGGTTGTGAGGAACGAGCGAGCGGCAGTTGTGGTGACTTGCCCAGATGGGGCCGTCCCAGACGTCCAGCGCATCGTAGAATGCGTCGTCGCAGAGGTGCGTGGCATCCAGAATCATGCCGAGGCGGCGGGCTTCTCGGAGCAGTTCGCGGCCCCGGAAGTTGAGTCCGCCGGAGGAGTCCGTCCCGTTCGCGTAGATGCCAGGGCCGTAGTGCGCGGGGCCAATGGCGCGCAGCCCGTAGTTCCACGCTTTTTCGAGGTGGGAGAGACGAACGAGCGAGTCGCAACCCTCGAGAGAGAGGATGTAGCCGATGGGCATGCATTCGTGGCGTCCTTTTCCTTCTTGGAGTGCGTCTTGCCAGCGTTGGATGTGGGCTTC
>JBEEPE010000339.1:0-8120 GCA_041191265.1 Verrucomicrobiota bacterium
AGGTAGAGGTGGCTCGGCTGCGCTCGCCTTCGCTCCGCCTCACTCGAGAGGGGTAACGCAGGTGGGGAAAAGGACAACTTACCAAAACGGATTTTCACCGACTGTTGCTGCGACATGCGACCAAGATTTTTGCTACTTTGCGCGTTGGTGAGTGTGGTGAGTTGCGGGAAGTACCACCCGTCACCGGTTGCGGAAATGGTGCTGGTGAAGGGAGGCGCATTGCCGGAGGGGTCCCTGTTAATGGGGCAGATTGTGGAGGATTTTCGGATCGGGAGGACGGAGGTTACGTGGGGTGAGTGGAAGGCTGTGAGTGGATGGGCCAAAACGAAGGGGTATGATTTGGCCGGAGTTGGGGGGACGAACAGGTATGACTTGGCCGGAGTTGGGGGGACGGTCCTTTATTTCGGGCTACCCTCCTTTTACCTCGATCAGCTGCCTGTTGTGGGGGTGAGTTGGCATCAGGCTTTGAAGTGGTGCAATGCGCGGAGCGAGAAAGAGGGGAAGACGCCAGTGTATTTGGTGAGCGGGGCGGTGTACCGCACGGGGGATTCAGTGCCGACCGTTGATGCAAATGCAAACGGGTACCGCTTGCCGTTGGATGCGGAGTGGGAGTGGGCAGCGCGGGGAGGGGTGAACAGCAAGGGTTACACTTACAGCGGGAGCAATGTCGCGAGCGAAGTGGCTTGGATGGATGCGAACTCTGGGGGCGGCACGAATCCTGTGGGTAGTAAAAAGGCGAATGAGTTGGGTTTGAGTGACATGAGCGGGAATGTGTGGGAGTGGTGTTGGGACGCAGCAGGCACGAATCGTCGGAGGCGGGGCGGCAGCTGGGGCAACACCGCGAACGAATGCGCCCTAGTCTACCAGTACAGCTTCCCCCCAACCCTCAGCTACTCGCTCCTCGGTTTCCGAATCGCCCTCCGAGCAGCTCCTTGATCGGCAGGCATCGAGATCTGGAGTTCCGCAAAGTATCGAAAGAAACCACAGCCGATGCCTTCAATCGCTTGTCGAGAGATGGCTGGTTTCTTGTTGAAGTGTCTCAAACACCCAACAGGAGGGCGGACATTCCTGTCCGCCTAGTCCCCCTAAAAACAGAACGCCCTCTATCCCCTACCCCCCCCGGATGGCACCATCCCGACTGAAACCCTCCCATGCCGCAGGATCCGGTCGCGGCCCAGGTTTTGGATGAGGTTCTCCCCGTTCTTCGCCCGCGCTTTTCCACTTGGTTCCCCCCAACATCCCGACCAATTCACTGTAGGTTTCGTTGCCGTGCACGTTGACAACTCCGAGCACTCGCAGTTGTCCGGTAAAAACCCCTCAAAGTGGCAACCCACCAGTCGGTGCACGCCGGCTCTGCCGTGACTTCCCACTCATCGCGCCCCCCCAAGACCCAAGGCGCTCTGAAATCTTTGCAGGAAGGTCGCCCCTGCCCTTGAAAGTCCGCAACCTTTAATCGCTGCCGGCGTTTTAGAAGTATGTTCAATCGAAGAAGCCTGCTTAAGACGCTCATGACTGGCGCTGGCGCGGCCGTGGGGTGCACCCTGTTTCCCCCTTCTGCGCGAGCCGCTGCGGCAACTTCAGGCGGCCCGAAGCGCGTGGTTTTCTTTCTGCAAAACCAAGGTTTCGACCCGGCAACCTGCATCCCAGTCGGAATGCAAAACAGCGGTTCATTAGCGAAGGCCAAACTGCCGGAACCCATTTCCGCTCTCGAACCGTTCAAAGAGCGGTTGCACATCATCAACGGCTTGCACGGCCTGCACACCAGTCCCTCGCATAGCGCATTTTTTGGCGCGCTCGGCGGCTACCGCGGCAGCGACGGAGTCCCGCCGGCAGGCCCGACGATTGACTACGCATTGAGCAAGGTGCTGCCGCAAACTCTCCTGCCCCATCTCTGCATCGGCATGGACTCGATGGAGAACATGAAAGGTAAGCCCACCGTCGCGAATCTTTCAGCCAGCGGAGCGGGGCAACCCATCTTCATGCATTCGAATCCGAACCACCTCTATCAGATGCTGTACGGCGGCATCTCCGAGGGGGAAATCCGTCGGCAGCACGAGGCGCGGTCCGGTATGTTCGATCACCTTGAACAACTGGCCGCCGCCAAGGGGGTGTCGCTTCAAGGATCAGAGAAGCAACGCTACAGTCGCTTCGTCCAAGGGTTTAACGACATCAACGGCCTGCGGGAACGCCTCGGCAAGGCAGCAGAACACCTGACGAAGTTCGCGCCCACGGTGGACCACCGGTACACGCATCCTGAGTTCGAAACAGACTGGCATGATGCCCTGCTGGATCTTGGCATCTCGGCCCTCAAGTCCGGCACCACGAGCGTCTTAACGATTGGCTCGGGGCGGGGCGAAATTTTCGGTTCATGGAAAGGTCTCGGCGTCACCGAGCAGGGCCACAATCTGGGGCACATGAAGCAGCCGGATAATCCGATCTGGATTAAGATCCGACAGTACAACTGCCGTATGTTGGTTCGGCTGATGGAGCAGTTGGAAAGTGTGCCCGAGGGCAGCGGCACCATGATGGACAACACCCTCATCGTTTACACCAGCAACAACGCCGACAAGCAGCACACCAATGGTGCCACTTGGCCCGTGATGCTGTTGGGCAACTGCAACGGTGCGTTTAAGTCGGGCCGATTCACCCAACTCGATGGCACACGTCCAATCAACGCTCTTTATACGAGCATCCTTCGAACCGCTGGCGTCCAAAGCGACAGATTCAACCTGAGCGAACAGCTCGCCAAAAAGTTCGACTCGGGCAACGGTCCCTTGCGAGAAGTTTTAGCGTGAACACCCTGCCCTCCAGCCTCCTCGCGGCGGCGGCGATTTCACTCACGCCAAACATCTGGTCGGCTGAACGTTACACGCCCGGCGAACCGGTTCGCGGCGAGTTTCAAGCGCTCGCGCAACCGTTTCTCGAACGCCATTGTTACGATTGCCACGACACAGACACCAAAAAGGGCGATTTGTCGCTCGTGAGTTTAGGTAAGGTGGACGAGTCCAATGCCGCGCTTTGGAAGTCAATCTGGGCCCAAGTTTCCCTCCAGGAAATGCCTCCAAAGAAGAAGTCTCACGTCGAGACCATCGAACGGTTGCGCTTCACCGACTGGATTGTTGGCGAACTTCAACAGTTCATGAAAGACAAGGGCGGCTTCAACGCCCACTTGGACCCCAAAAAAGCAAACTACGTCGCCCATTCCCTCCTTTTTGGTCCGTTACCCGACGGGATTGAACTCCGCCCCACCAGCTCTCCAGCCCGACTCTGGCGAATCACCCCGCAAGAACATCTCACACGCCTCAACGAGCTCATCAATACCGAGCCCGCCTACAACCCCGATAAACCCGGGTTGCGCACCCACGGCGACGCGGTTCCCGTCAATCATGGTGGCGAACTCAAACTCTACTTCGGCGTCGACAATATCCTTCGCTGGGAGGGCGGCACAGTCGCCTACGCAACCTCAGTAAAAAGCATCCCAGAGGTCCTCGCGTCGGCACGTAAGAGCGGACTCAAAAACTACCCAGATTTTTATTCCGTCAATAGTGCCGAGGCGACGCAGATTCTCGGCAAGGCGGAGGACATCCTGAAATACATGGCCTACGGCCCGCTCAGCCTAGTCGGCTTGCCCGAGCAGATTACGGACGACCCAAAAACCTACGATCAGTTCAAACCCAAGGGCGATCTTCGCGGTCTGCCAACGGCGATTGTATACAGCACCAAGGTGCTTCGCCCGCTGACTCCGGTCGTTGATGTGATGCAGGAAACCGAGAGCGCCGACGCGCGCATTCGCGCCGCAGTTGACTATCTGTTTGAAGCGCTCACCTTCCGTCCCCCTGTCGCGAAGGAATCCGCCAGTTATGTCCAAATCGTCAAGGATGCCATCGCCAAGGTCGGCCACCGAGACGGAGCCATCATGGGATTGTCCGCCCTCTTTTTGGATCGTGACGCCCTGTTCCGCCCAGAGTTGGTCGAGACGGGCAAACCGGATTCACACGGTCGCATTCTATTGCAAGACTGGGAGTTGGGGCTGGCTGTGAACCATGCCCTTCGTTACCTCAAGCCGGATCCTTCCCTGCGTCAGGCGATTCTCGAGGGTCGCATGCGGACGCGTCAGGATGTGGAGCGTGAGGTGACCCGAATGCTTGATGACGACAGCGTTCGAAAACCGCGCGTGCTGCAGTTTTTCCGTGACTACTTCGACTACGATCTCGCGGGTTACATCTGCAAGGACACAAAGGCGTTGGCAGCCACCGGAGTTGCGGCCCGAGGTGATGCGCACTTTCGCGCCATGTTCAGTGCAACCGCGAGCACGGACCGCCTCATCGAGCTGGTGCTTCACGAAGACAAAAACGTCCTCAAGCAACTATTGACCACTCAGCGCGTGGTGGCGACCAGTGTTGACGAGACCTACTTTGGAAGAAGGTTGACCAAAGAGGAACAATCCGTCGCCGTCGCTTCACAAAAAAAGAATGAGGAAGCGGAGAAGCAGAGGCAGAAGGCTTTGAGGCAAGAGATTGCTGAACTGGAATCCAAGGTGAAGGCTGATCCTCAGGACAAGGCCGCTCAAAAAGCGTTGAATCAACGCCAAATGTCGCTCGAGGCGATGGAAAAAAAGTCCCGAGATGGAAAAGCAAATCGGCAGCGCGGTGACTCGACCCGCGAAGTAGCTGAAGCAAATCTGAAAGGCATTCCGACCCAGGCACGTGTCGGTCGCCCCTCTTTCGGTGCAGGCTCGATGAAACCGGAACGCACACTGGCGACCGCTCCGGAAGGTCAGCGCCTTGGCCTTCTAACGCATCCCGCGTGGTTGGTTTCGCACTCAGATGCCATGGACAATCACGCGATTCACCGAGGCATTTGGATTCGGGAAAGGTTGCTTGGCGGCGGCATTCCGGACGTTCCAATCACCGTTGACGCTCAACTCCCCGACGAACCGCACCACACACTTCGGGAACGGATGCGTGTGACCCAAGAAAAGTACTGCTGGACCTGCCACCAGAAAATGGACCCGCTGGGTCTGCCGTTTGAAATGTATAACCACGCGGGCCTCTTCCGCACCACGGAGTTAGACAGGCCAGTGGACGCGACGGGCGAGATTATTGACAGCGGTGACCCCAAACTAGATGGCCCTGTGAGCAACGCGTTGGAGATGATTCAGAAACTCGCTGAGAGCAAGCGCGTCGAGCAGGTTTTCGTCCGCCACGCCTTCCGCTTTTGGATGGGCCGCAATGAAACTCTTAATGACGCCCCGGTTCTCCAAGCCGCTCACCAAGCGTACCGCGAAAACGGCGGCAGCATGAAGGCTCTCATTAAGTCGCTCGTGACCTCCGACGCGTTTCTTTACCGGCGGGTTGACCCCGAAGCGTCCGCGCACGTTTCCGATCGATGAGTTGACGACCAACTGGCCTCTGTTTGGGAGCGCTGCCCTCAGCCCGCAGGCTGTGGGACCCAAGGGACCTTTGCAATCCAAGGTTCTGCCCCTTATGATTTTAGCGTGACTCACCATCGGAACATTCGATGGCGAGCGCCGTTGCCACGCATCAGACAGGGAACGCCTATCATCAGCAACAATCGAGTGTTTGTGACGAGTCATGAACCCATCTCAAAGGACACGAAAACCGCGGCAAATATTGTTGGCATCTGTTTCGACGCGGGCACGGGCGGGGAGTTGTGGAGGCGCCTGACTCCTGGGGGGCGCGACATCAATCTTTGAGTGTGTTGAATGACACCACGACCGCGGCGCGAGTCGCAGACGGTCACCGCGTCTGCTTCGCCAATATTGGAGGAAGACCACGGGGATGCCCCGCGAATCGTTGAACACCGATAGAAAAGGTCGAGCCCACGCTCAAACCACGCGGCCTTCCGTTGCGATCATCCAGTCGCGATTTCTGAAATGTGGATGCGCCAATCGCGACAATCGTAACCACGCCATGGACTTGAACTTGGTTACAAGATCCCCTCCTTATCCTTCCCTCGTGCGAGCGGTCAGGACTAATCTCGCGGATATGACCTCCCGCTTCCCCCTCGCGCTGATTCTGTTTCTTCTCTCGGGTCTTGCTGGTTTTGCTGCTCCGTCAGGTCGGCCAAACATCGTCTTTGTTCTTGTGGATGATATGGGGTACGCGGACTTGGGTTGCTACGGGGGAAAGGATATTCGCACGCCCCATATTGATCGGCTTGCGCGCGAAGGGATGCGGTTTACCGACTTTTACGCGAATGCACCGGTTTGCACGCCGACGCGGTGCGGCTTTATCACGGGCCGCTGGCAGCAGCGTGTCGGGCTTGAGTGGGCTTTCGGCTTTACCGCCGAAGCGTTCCGTCGTCGGGGTAACGAATGGGTGAAAGAAACGGACATGCACTCGATTGGCCTGCCCACGACGGTCCCAACGTTGCCAAAGTTGCTGAAGACTGCGGGGTTTGCGACTGGCGCGTTTGGCAAGTGGCACCTCGGCTACCGAGACGAGTTCAATCCGACGAAGCACGGCTTTGACGAATACTTCGGTGAGTTGCTCGGCCACAGTGACTATTACACGCACCAATATTACGACGGCACCTACGCGTTACGCGACGGGCTCAAGCCAGTGAAGGTGGAAGGTTACCTGACCGACCTGATTAATCAGCGGGCCACGCAGTTTATCCGCACACATGCGACGGCCCCAGCGGGTGCGCGGCAACCGTTCTTCCTCTACGTGCCGCACCTCGCGGTTCATTGTCCGTTTCAACCGCCGGGCCGACCGAAGCCGAGTGTCTCCAAGGAGGGAATGTACAATGGCACCCGCAGCGACTACGCCGCGATGTTGGAGAAGGTCGATGAAGGCGTCGGCATGATGCTCGCCGAGTTAGAGCGGCACGGCCTTTTGGACAACACGCTCTTCGTTCTGAGTAGCGACAACGGGGGCGAGCGGCTCTCGGACAATGGCCCGCTTGCTCACAAGAAAAGCACCCTCTGGGAAGGCGGCATCCGCGTTCCCTGCGTCATGCGGTGGCCGGAGAAACTGCCGATGGGAAAGGTGACGAGTCAGCCCGCGATTACCATGGATTTGAGCGCTACTTTCGCGACGATTGCAGGGGCGAAACCAGCTGATGGACAGTCGTTTGACGGCACGAACCTGTTACCCCTCCTCACCGGTGAGGAACCTGCGCGGGATCGCACGTTTTTCTGGCGCATCGATCGGTCGAGTAGAAAGCAGAAGGCGGTTCGTCACGGCAACTGGAAATACCTCCAGGATGGAAATATTGAGATGCTCTTCAACCTCAGCGAAGACCTCGGTGAGCGACACGACTTGTACCGACTCCATCCACAAGTAATGGCGGACCTCAAGCAACGCTTGGCCGCATGGGAGTCGGAGATGGGAAGGCATGAGCCGGAGTTTTTAGTGAAGTGATTCCACCAACAGGACTCCGCAAGAGCGGGAAAGAATGACGCCACCACGACGCGCCTCACACCACCGCAACCAACTGTTTGCCAATGCTTTCCATGATGCATTGCGAAAGCGACGTAGGGTTGGCTCTGTAAAAGCGAGCCTCTTTTTCATTCGCAAGCATCCTTCGAAACATCCTGATGCATCGGAGGCGACACCTCCCGGGGTTCGCCTTTATGACACACGAGTCGCTCGCCAACCGGACTGCCGGCGTTTAGCGTCCCAACCAGCATCAGGAATGCGTTCGGCAAATGCCGAAAGCTGCCAACCGAGGAAGGAGAAATCCCACGGTGGCTGACCGGACAAATCCGGTCGATGTGCGGAGGAGAGAAATCCTCGGAACACAAAATCTCTCCAGACTTTCAATCGCGTCTTTCCTGAGCATCCGCAAAGGGGAGACGCGTTTTTGTTGGTTCGGTTCTCGGTGCTTCAAACACAGCAACCCAACAAACCACCATCTCCGTCCCCCTCACTCACATCAAGCCCCCGTATCATGCCGGAGGCATGAAAAACGGTAGCCGGTTGGTAAGGAGCGCCAGCGACGCCACCACCGGTCCCCGACGTTCACCACCGGTCCCCGACGCCACCACCGGTCCCCCGACGTTCACCACCGGTCCCCCGACGTTCACCACCGGTCCCCGACGTTCACCACCGGTCCCCCGACGTTCACCACCGGTCCCCCGACGTTCACCACCG
>JBEEPE010000340.1:0-12438 GCA_041191265.1 Verrucomicrobiota bacterium
CCGATTGTCGTTCCGTGCTCACTCGCCGAGAACCTCAGCACCCTCACGACCGATCGGCTCACGGTCGGTGTCGATCTCGATAAAGGCGGCGCCATCACCCTGCTGGCCTCAAAAGAACTCGGCAACGTCGTCAATATTCACGACCTCGGACGGCAAATCCAGATGTCCTACTACAGTGGTCCTGTTCCCTTTTTTGCGAATGGGCAGTCACCAAAAGACCACTGGAAACACCTCGGCTGGAACCCTATCCAAGCCGGTGACGATTTTAAAAACGGCTCAACCACGGAGTCACACTCCAACGACGGGCGAGAAATATACACGCGTTCCATCCCCCTCCAATGGCCGCTTAACAAGGTCGAGGGAGAGTGCCGATTCGAATCATGGATCCGCACAGAGGGCAATCGAGTACACCTTCGATGCAAACTTACCAACCGGCGGACCGACACCACCTCCTACCCCGCACGGCTTCAGGAGTGCCCAGCCGTTTACACGAACGGAAACTTCCACCGCGTCGTCAGCTACACCGGTGATCGACCCTTCACCCAACAACCCGTCGCAACCATCGAACGCCCCAAGGGAAAGCCGGGATGGGCCGAATGGAGCGGCACCGAGTTCTGGGCGGCTACCCTCGATGAAGCAGATCAAGGACTCGGACTCATCCGAGAATCCAGATCATGGTTCATCGGGGGCTTCGACGGAAAACCGGGGCCCAATGATACCCACGCCGGACCTACCGCCTACATTGCCGGACACGAACTGGAAAAAATCGATCACGACCTCGTCCACGAGTACCACGTCACACTCGTCCTCGGCTCGCTTAAAGAAATCCGTAACGCGGCATCTGAACTGGCTCCCAAACAGAAACTTCCGCTGTGGACGTTCAACGGCAATCGGCAGAGCTGGCACTCGCGCCATGTGGGAGATTCAAACCCAACCGGAAGCGACGCATGGACGATTGCGCCCGACGGACCCGATCCTCAAATCGTCAGTCCGCAAACCTTTTGGCGAGCCGAGGACGGTCCCGTGCTTGAAATCGATGCGGCCTTCAAAACCGCCTCAGATCAGGCGAACGTTTTTTTTCGTCCGCACGGCACCCGCGCATTTGCGAAGACGGTGATGTTTAAAACCACCCCTGATGGGACACGAAGAACCTATCGCGTACGACTCGCGGACTCGCCGGAGTACCGAGGTGGCATGCTCCAGATGCGGATTGATCCCGTGCCACAAGGCAAGCCCGGCGATCAGGTTAAGATTTACTCCGTTCGCCTGACCGAGGACTGATTCATGGCTTGAGCCATCAAGCGGATGAACGGGTTCGGTTGGAAACACGTGTCCACAACGCGTCTGCCACCACCAGCGTCACCCACACCGCGAGCAACCACCCGCGCAACGGATGATCTCGACGCACGCGGTCTGGCTTTTCCCAACATCCCGACAAATCCACACGCTCCCGACCTCCCGTCGCCTGCACCAACATCCGCACGTCCCCGACCACGCCCGCATCACGCACCCATTCCGCTGACGCCGGAATCACCACAGGCCCAAACGGAAGCGTCCATCCGCCCGCTCGCACCACTCCGCTGGCGACGTCCCCCGCCTTCAAGGCAATCCGCGCCCGAAAATGCCCTGGCGTCATCCGTTCCCATCCACCCTCGCGAACTTCACCCTTTCCATCGCTCAACTTCAGCACCGGCGGCAACTTCGCAATTTTCTCCGCATGCTCCGCCCCATAGAAGAACTCTGCCTCCAGCACGTTCCCACGTAACCGGACACTCACATCAAGCCCCGGCGGATGCTCTCCCGCGGCCGTCCATCGCGCCAACGCCCCCAACATCCCAGCCAACTCGGGCCAGTTGCGCTGCGCGTCCGAAAACTCACCCGCAACGGGAAAGCCCACCGCCGCTGTTCGGCCCTCCCCTCTCTGCCAAAACGCCACCAGCGGATCGCCATGTTCATCCGCCGCACGCAACGCCACCGTTGCCCCCTCCCGCGCAATCGTCGAATTGAACCCGTCAATCCGCTCCAGCCAGCGCATCCCTCCCGCAGCGACCTCCCCCCAACCCGCCGTGCCCTTCACTTCCAAACTCTCTCCCGAAAAAGACGGACGCGACACCATCATCGTCTCCTGCGCAAACAAAGCGGGAATGCCAAACGCATCCGATTGGAAAAACATCCGCCCGCGTCCCAGTTCCGCCACCTCGCGCAGCAACGCAGCGTCCTTATCCGTCTCGGCCCCCAGCCCAATCACACTCACCGTCACACCCGCATCCGTGGCCTCCTTCAACGTCTTCCGATAATCATCCGGCATCTCAGAATCTGCCGCATCGGAAAACAAAATCATGTGCCGCACCGAAAGATCCACCCGCTTCAACGCCTCCCAGCCCGCACGTAAAGCTTCGCCAACAAAGATTCCACCCCCCTCCGATCGAATGCTCCGAACGGCATCCTGCATCGCAGCCGGATTGGTCCCGACTTTCCCAACCCTCACCACCTCATGCGCCGTAGTATCAACCGCAAACACCGTCGCCACATCGTTCGGCATCAGGAGCGCCAGCCCATTCGCAGCCCCCTCATTCGCCAAATCCATCTTCGTCAACGTTCCCGGAGCCCCACCACCCCCTGCCGGACTCGCCCCCATGCTGCCCGAACGATCCATCAAAATCGCCAGCGCCACCGCAGCCTTCCGCTGCTGATCCCGAACATCCATCGACACCGGCATCAAAGCGTCCAACTCAGAGCCGTGGTACCCCCCTGCCGCAAAGCTTCCCCGCCCCCCCAGCATCACCATCCCTCCGCCCCGTTCCCGCACAAAAAACGGTAACGCCCTCCGAAATCCCTCCGGCAAGCGGTCCGCTCGAAAGTTATTAAAAATGACTAGTCCCGTCCCCGCCAGATCCGCTGCGCCACGCACCTGTCCTTCCCGCAAATGCCTGACCGTAAATCCATTCCCTTCCAGCATTCGAATCACGGGATCCTCGTCAAACGGACTCAACACCAACACATCCCCGCCGCCCTCAACCAACACCCACCCCTCGCTCCGGTTGTTCTCACTCACGCGGTCTCTCTCAGGGGATAACTCGACCGTGTAAACATGCGGTCCCCCCACGCGAAGACGATCGCTAAACCGCACGAGCCCGCGCCCTTTTCGGATTTGAACCGTCCCAGACCCGACCTTCACGCCGTCCCGTAAAACGGCATACGGCACCGCAGCCTCATCCACGTTCGACTGAACACGGGCCTGCACCAAGAACGCTTCCCCCTGTCCCGCACGCTGCGGCACTTCCAACGCGCCCACTTGAAAATCCGGCTCACCCCCGTCCAGTAACCACCGCACGTCCAACGGAACTCCAGCAGCAACCGCCCGCGCAGCCAACCCGTCCAACGGTTCCGTGGATTGGCCATCCGTCACCATCAACACCCGCGCAGGACGCTCCGTGGAGCATCGCCCCAACACCCATTCCAACGCCATCCGCAGCCGCGTTTCTCCGGTCCTCAACTCCGCACGCGCACCAAACCGCTCACGCACCTCCGCGCCAAAATCCGCCACACGCAATACACCGTCCGACGGACGCGCCCTCTCCAGAAGCCCCAGAATCTCGTCCCCTTGCAAAGCCTCCACCGCATTCGCCGAAGCCGACCGATCCATCAACACCCACAAATCCAGCCCCCCCTCGCGCAACCGCACCACCGGACGCATGAGGACAAAAACCAGAACGGCGACCGTCAGCATCCGGAGCGGTCGTTTCAGCCCCAGCCAAGGAACCCAACGCGCAAGCGCCACGAACATCAGACCGAGCAGCGCCCAATAGGGATTCTCAAACCTCATCAAGCCCCTCCTCTCCACGCCGCTCGCTCCATCCGATTGCAGCCCAGGAGGCAAACAGCGCCAGCCCTGCAACACACACCCATACATCGCGATACGGATCTTCCACACTCTGCGCGAAATCCGATTCCGCCGCTGCCTCATCCAAAGACCCACCCGAGTTCGCACCTCGCAAATCCGCCTCTACCGCATCACCAAAATACGCAGCCCCCTCGAGACAGACCTGCCCTGATGCATCACTCACTTGGAATCGCCCTCCCAAATAAGGCGCACGAACCTGAATGCCAGACGCAAGCCGCATCGGTTCTCTCCCCTCCACGCTCATGCGGTAACGCTCACCCGCGACCAATGGCAACAACTCGCCTCCCGCCATGTTCACCGCACTGAACCCCTGCTCCCGCGACTGCACCTCTGTCATCATTCGGCTCAGCAACAAAATCATCGCCGGCACGCGGTCCGCATTCGACCGCTCGACCGCAAAGTTCAAGTACAAGCGCAACCCACCGTCTCTCATCCCCCGCCAAATCAGGGGTTCTCCTCCCTGCCAGACTAAAACGCGATCTCCTTCCACTGGACGCATCGCCCCCGTTCCCGCGTGGAGAAAACCCTCCCAAACTCCATCCGAAACCCACGCATCGCTTTCCGCAAAAATCGACCCCGTACGCAACGATTCCGCGACGCGTGCCGAAATCACTGCATGCTGACCCTTCCGCAAGGTCGTCTCTTCTCCATCCGCAACCCAAACCAGAGCAGCTTCTTCTGTGGACGACTCCGACACCCCATCCAGCGTAGCGACCACACGGGAGAATGATGCTCCCCAAGGCCCACTCGGACCACGCACGGCCAACGATCGCGCCACGGGAGCCACGAACGGCAGTTGGTCATCGAACGTGAACCCGTCTGCGTCCAAAACCAGCGCACCCGCCTTAACAGCCTCAGGAAACGTTCCGCGCACCGTTCGCACTTCGCCACCCGCCAACACCAGTTCCTGACCGACGGACCGTCCACCCGCATCCTCCCATCTCCAGGTGCGACGGACCTCCCCATCACTCCAGTTGCGCAGCATGGCCTCCCACTGAACTTGTTCACTTTCCCGCCAAACCCGAACTCCCACCCAACCCACATTTTCCACCGGATTCCCAAAGGCCAGCGTCGCGACTCCCGAAATCGAACACTCTGGCAGTCGGTCCGTCACCCAGACCACCGTTCCCCCGCCCGCTCCTCGGGTCTGAACCATCCCAGACAACACCTCATGAGCGTCCGCCTGCTTGGCCACCAACTCACACCGCGAAACAGCGTCCCACGCATCCGCCCACACTCCACCACGATAAACGGGACGCTGCGGAGCCGATGCCGCGACCACCGTCCATTCCGTCGGAATCGGGCTCCTCACAAAACCCCGTAACCGATCCGGCAACTCACGCTGCACTCGCTCGCGACACGCCTCCATGGACGGGGAATCGTCCACCACCAAAACCACGCGACGCCAAACCCCAGAGTCGACCCAGCGCGGCTGCATCAGCACCCACACGCCGCACAGCGCCGCAAGAACTTGCAACCAAAGTGCTGGAGTCGACTGCAATCGATGCCACACGGCCCCCTTGGGAGAAACGGGCGGCAGCTTTTCCAAAAGAAACAACGTGCTCACCTCCACGCGGCGAACCCGTTCGCGAAGAAAGTGAATCGCGAAAATCGCGGGCACAGCCGCAAGCGCGAACGCTCCCCACGGATTCGCAAAATGGATTCCCGTCATACCAACCCTCAACGCGGTTCGACAACTCCCGCAATAAAGCCCTCGTTCGCAAAGGCCTCCGACAGACCGTCCGCACAAGAAATCCGGCCAGTTAAGACCCCGCGGCGACGAGCCTCCTCCGCCCAGAGACGAAAATGCTCGCGGTACGCGCGCCGATACTGCTCCGCGCCCTGACGATCCACTCGCTGCAACCGCTCAACGCCCGTCTCACAGTCCTTCATCTCGAGCCCGCCGCTCCACTCAGGATCCGACTCCTCCGCTGCATAGGGCAGGAGCAAAACCGCTTGAGACGCCTCCCTCGCAAGAACGTTCAACCATGCGCCGGGATCCCCGGGCCACAAGCAATCGGTGATCACCACACGCATAGCCCCAAGCCGCCACGGAACCTCAAGCGCGAGCGGTGCATTTCCCTTTGCATGCGCCGGTTCCGAAAACGAAATCTGACCCACGAAATCCTCCGCCAGGGGCTCCAGCACGCCGTCATGCACACACCACCCTCGCACCGAGGCGCCCTGCCCAACTCCCGCCATGCCCGTCCACCCCGCAATCGCGCGAACAACCACCTCTTTCCGCGACGTCAACGCCATGGACCGCGAACCATCCACAACCACATCAATCAACGGACTCACCTCCTCACGAAACACTTTCAGAACATGCTGCCCTGTGCGGGCATACACATTCCAATTCATATGCCGCAAATCGTCTCCCGCAACGTACCGACGGTGATCCTCAAACTCGAGCGAGTTGCCCATCCGCACGCCACGCGCACCGCCCGTGCCGCCCACCCAGCGACGCACCGAAAGCGGAAGCCTCCATCGCAACGCGGCATCCGCAGCCTCGCGACGCGCCGACTCCATCAGACGGTTTCGCTCCAGCCCCACCGCCGAGATCGTGCTCATGAAGACCTCCCTGCACCACGCTCCCGATCCAAAAACGCGCGCCACGCTGGTTGCCGCCGCCACCAACGCACGGCCAGCCAAATCGCCAATCCTTGGTAAAGGGCAAACGCCATCAGCGACGCAATGAGCCACGCGCCTGTTCGTAAAATCTCGTCACCCCCATCCATCGCGCCCACCCATATGGAGGCGGGCGGAATGAACGGCAACACGAGAGAACCCCATCCGTCACCCAACTTCGCAACAGCTCCGAACAGCGAGGCCGCCAACCCGCCAAACACCAACATCAAAAAAAACGCCACTTTTCCGTCTCGTACCCGCTGCGAAAACAGTCTCCAAACCACCAACCCCGTCGGCAGTAGGGTCAGATATTGGAGCAGACGGACAAACGGTTCGATCTCCCGATTTGCCACCCCCATCCATCCCGAAATCCCCCGTAACTCAACCGCCCCGCGAACCAGCTTCACCGCCCCCTCGACATCAACAAAGACCAGCAATCCCGCAAACGCCAGTAGCGGCAACCACACCGAACCCACCCAGTGCGGAGTAAACAAAGCCTCCACCCATCGTCCCAGTCGGCTCAGCCCACGCATCCGGCGCAGATGCACCGAGCGCAACTCCCTGCCCGGTCCAATAAACCAAAAGAAAACCAGAGCCGTGAGTCCCACCCAGATGAACAATACCACCACCCACTCATCTGGGACGCCACGCCGCCCCCCCTTGAAAAGCCGCGCTATCGCGGTCAACGCCACGCCCCAGCCACCCAAGACTACCCATCGCGACATCTTCGCCCCGTTCTCAGCCACACCCCCAATCGCATCACCTGCCAATCGAAGCAACACCACCATCGCGCCTAAAGCGGTGCCAATCATCAGAAGCCACCCCCACCCCATTCGATTCAGTGCGGCCAACTGCGCCGGCTGAAACTGCAAACTCAACAACCAACCCGCCGTCAACATCGAGCAAAACGCAATCGTCCCCGCACCACCCGCCAAGCGCGCCAACCCACCCAATCCCCCTGACGCCAAGCCGCCAGCCGTCAAAACGCCGCTAATCAAAAGCACCAACGTCAATACCTTCACGTCCGCCACCAAATCCACACCCCCCGCAAAGTAACGCATCCCAAAATACGGCAGCAGCGACACCACCAAAAGCAGCCCCTGCGTCATCAGGGACATCCACTTTCCAAGCGCCAATCCCACGCCGCTCACTCCCGCAGCAGTCATCAACTCAACGTTCCGCGTTTTCCTCTCCTCCGCCAAATCCATCATCCCGCGAACAGGCACCCCAAGCACCAAAACCACAATCATCAGCGCCCAAAAAAAGCCGCCCACAAAGGACGCGTCGCCTCCCCGCTGCTGCCGCGTCAGCCCAGACGCCACCGTCAACAACATTCCCAAATGCAGGGCAATAAACGTCCACTCAAACGATTTACCCCGAAGCCCCTGACGAAACTCCTTCACCAACAGGGGCGACAGCCAGTCCGGAAAATCTCCGAGGCTCGCACCCGTCCGCGTCTGCGATTCTGACACACGCATCTCACTCATTTCGCCGATCCTCCTTCGTTTTTGAGAACCTCAACAAAGATCTCTTCCATCGTTGCCTCATGCGGATGCAGCCCGCACAACGGCAGCCCCGCCTCCACCATCCGGCGCACCTCCTCCGCGAGCATCTCGTCCGTTCCGCCGGAGAACACCGCGCGCACCCCCCCGGAAAACTGCTCCTTCACCTCCCAACGCGCCTGCAACTCCATCCACGAAACCAACGCCTCCGCTCGGGACGCCACTCGCACCTCATACACCACCCCTCGCCCCGCGCGGCCTGCCTCCCGCAGGCTCCCGCTCCCCCCCTGATGCACGATTTTGCCGCCTGATATAAAGAGCAGCGAATCACACATTTCCTCCAACTCGGACAGGATGTGCGACGAGATGAAGACCGTGACACCTCGGCGCTTCAAAATTCCTACCGCGTTCTTGAACTCTAATCGCGCCTTCGGGTCCAGCCCCGCCGCCGGCTCGTCCATAATCAAAATCTCCGGACGCTGCAGCAGCGCGCGTCCGAGACAAACCCGCTGGGCCATTCCCTTCGACAATCCTTTCAACGGCCTCTCTCTCAATGCCTCCAATCCCGAGAACTCAATCACCTCGTGCAAGCGCTCAGTCCGCTCCACGCCCCTCAAACCACACAACCGAGCGTAGAAATCGAGGTAGTCCTCCACGGTTAGGCCCGCATCCATCCCGTACGCGTCCGGCATCCATCCCACGAGCGCTCTCACGCGGGTTGCATCGTCCACCACGTTAAATCCGCCAATCTCAACCTCCCCAGAATCCGGCACCTCCAAGGTCGCCATCAACCGCATGGTCGTCGTCTTACCGGCGCCGTTCTCTCCGATAAAGCCCGTCACAGAACCCCGATCAATGTCGAAGCTCACGCCGCTGACCGCTGCAACGCCATCGAACGATTTCCAAAGGTCGCGCACCCGAATGATGGGTTCACTCTCGCTCATGGCTTCACCTCCGATTCGACAGGGCCCACGCACAACATCCGATCCCGTTTCCACTCAATCTGGGGCGATGTCGCCACAAACAAATCCGAACTCTGCGCCGCCCCAAAGAACCAACCCTGCCGCGTCCGCGCCACCGCCACTCGCTCGACAAGATTCCGACTCGGCTCCTCGAAAAAGTCACCAACCCACTCCGCAAACTCGCGGTCCGTCACCTGCCGCACCTCAGCACGCCCTCCCGGTTCCAGCTTGTCCGCCTTCCAGTGTCGTCCATCCGCTCCCGTGAAATAGACGGGCGCCAGCGCTGAGGCTAACGACGACTCCAAAACCGGAACGCCCTTCGACGGTCCTTCCTTCAAAACCACCGACGAACGCGACGGAACCCATCCCTGCACAACATGTCCCTGCACTTCGCGCGAGCGAAACCAATCTCCGGACAACTCGCGCCCCGAACGCAGAAACTGACCGGCTCGTTGCCCGCGCAGCATGGAAAACATCAGTTCCTCCGGCAGTTCAAACCCGCGCATCGCCATCATTCCGCACCGACTCAGCTGTTCTTGGTAGAGCGCGGCTCGCGTCTCTCCCGGAGTGAACAGGAGCAGCGCATTCCGAACACCAACCCCACCAACCCCATCGCGCACAACCACCGCCCCCACCAACCCCGTCAGTGCGATTGCGGAAATCAAGGGAATCGTGATGAACAATCGGTGCCTTCGCCGCGTCGGCGCGAAAAAGCGAAGGTTCAACGGGACGGCTACCACCGAAAAACCCGCGAGAAAAAGGATCAACACCACAGCACTCCCACCGAACCGAGGCGTTAGTTGCGATGCCCAATTCTGATAATCCTCCGCGCACCCCGGGTAAGGGTTCCTTTCGAGTCCAGCAATCGACTGAATCAGCGACTTTGCAACCTCGTTCGTGGCAGGAAACGGGCCTGCATCCACCACCTTTCCCAACCCGAGCGGGCCTGCTTCATCCGGTAACTCTCCCTTCGGAATCGCCTCATCACGATGAAGATGCATCCATCCCCCAGCACGAATCCAATCTTTCATCTGCTGCTTGAGAGCAACTCCCGCCTTGTTCCAATCCGAAGCGGTAATCCACATCCCGCTGGTATTCAGGAAAGTTCGGGGATCTACGGGGATGCTATCGAGCTTCAGGCTCACCCCTCCCAAGTCGGAATAACTCACCGACGAGGGCGCTTTCATCGTTGCCGAGAATCGCTCCACTCCGGCTTTCCACGGCACACCTCTCAGCTCCTTCGACAACTCTGCGTCCATCTTTTCGCCATCCGGTGTGACCAACAAATACGCGCTCGTACCCGTAATGTCCCCGTGCCTGACCGGACGATGAATGCGTCCGTTGACTCCCTCAGCTTCTAGAACGATTTGGCGGTACGACTGACCATGATGGAACGCGACCGGAAGAAACACGTCTCGCGTCGACACCCCGAGCGGAATCTGAACCACCACTCGGGCTGAGGATAAGTCGGCCCCGCCAGCACCGTTGAAGAGTCGGTCATCCGTGAAGAAAGACGCTCGCAGCGAACTGGCCGTTCGGTTCTCGAAACGCAACCGGAGCGGCAAAAAAGGACCTCCCGCCCATTTCTCGGGAAACCCTTCCGGCACCGAAACCCGCAGTTTTTCGTTCTCCACCAAAACCTGTTCCCCCACAGCCATCACCGTCCCGAGGCAAAGCCCGAAGAACCCAGTCAGCAACGTGAACACCACAAGAGCCGCTCGCCGCACCCCACCGCGGAGCATCAGGAAATCCGTTAGCTTCATAACCTTGCCTCCCGCAGTGTTTCCGGCAGCCCCGACCGATCCACCGGAACCGCTTCAATCAAATCAGCCACAATCCGGTCCGCCGTCCGCCCCGCCACCCGTGCCCGGTAATCGAGCACCAATCGATGGCGCAACACCGACGGCGCCAAAGCCCGCACATCCTCAAAGCCCGCGTTGATCCTTCCATGCAACAACGCGCGCGCCTTCGCCGCTGCCGCCAGCGCCAACGCCGCTCGCGGAGATGCACCAAACCGCAAGTCATCGCCCGACACCACGCCGCCCGGCTGCGTCCCATGCACCAGTCGCGCAATATAACCCGCCACCGGACGCGGCATGAACACGCGCCGAGCCAACGCACAGGCCGCCGCCACACCCGCCGCGTCCGTCACCGGTTCTACCTCCGGTGGAACCCCCATCTCCCGCTCCAACACAATCCGCTCGAGGACTTCAACAGAATCCAATCGAACCTCGATTTTGAAGAGGAACCGGTCCAACTGCGCTTCCGGAAGCGGATACGTCCCCTCCAACTCCACCGGGTTCTGCGTCGCGAGAACGAAGAACGGCTCTGGCAACATCCGCGTCTCTCCCATCACCGTCACCTGCCGCTCCTGCATCGCTTCCAAAAGCGCACTCTGCGTCTTGGGCGACGCGCGATTAATTTCGTCCGCCAACACCAACTGCGCAAAAAGCGGCCCAGGCTGAAATACAAGTCGACGTCCCCCACCCTCTTCCACCAACACGGGAGTTCCGGTGACATCCCCCGGTAAAAGGTCTGGCGTGAACTGAATCCGACGCGTCTGCAATCCCGTTGCCCGCGCAAGCCCTTTCACCAACTCCGTTTTCCCTAACCCAGGCAACCCTTCGAGCAAAACGTGTCCTCGCGCGAGCATGCCCACCACCACCTGCTCCACAACCGCCTCCTGTCCGAACAACACTCGCTCAAGAACGGATCTCAACCGACCGAGCGCTTCCGCCGCTCCTTTCGCTTCATCTTCTCTTAAATGGTTGTTTTCCATGACATTTCACCGCGATTCAGATTTTCCGCTGAAGTACCGGCGCAATCGCTGCGCCTCTTCTGGTGGCACAGGGCGACTCCTCCACGCCGCGCCAACACCGGCATTCGGCGAAAAGGTCAGCCCACCCGCTGGTCCGAATGCCCCCCCAGTCGCCTCGGCCTGCGGAGCGTTGCGAACCTCCCGAAGAATATCCCCTGCAACGGCTCCCGCTCCATCCGCCTGAGCCGAGGGTAACGCCTCCAAGACCCCTGCTTCCAGCCGCGTCGCCTCAGCAGAAAACGTCAGCGGCGTGTCGGAAGCAGCATCCTCGGATGGACCAATCCCCGAAGCCCCCTCGCCCTGATGGCTGGACCGCCCTGAGCCAGTTTTCCGGCACAAGCCGCACTCCCCCATTTTTGTGAGAGCCTCGTTCAGCCGATCCTGCATTTCCTTGAACTCCCTCGCTGATACGGACTTCGCGCCTCCTTCGGCGAGCTGTTTCAACATCTGCTCCAGCCCTTTGTCCAACCCCGGCTTGGTTCCGGAAGCCGCCCGCAACGCAGCCGAAAGGCGTTCCCCCACCCCCCGCTCTCCCTCGCCACTCGGCCCCGACGCAAAATCCTGTAACGCGTCTTGAATCCGCTCCATCTGGGCCGCCAACTCCCGCCCACCCTGTTCCAGCTC
>JBEEPE010000341.1:0-6597 GCA_041191265.1 Verrucomicrobiota bacterium
TGCAGCTTGCCGCGGATGTTGGAGCGACGGGAATCAAGGTGCGGCCCAATGCCTTACCGAAAGAGGTGCCGGTGGAGAAGACGCTTGAGCAAATTGGGCGTTCGTTGGCCGAGTTGGGCGGGACGGCTCAGGGGTTGGGTCAGCAGGTGCGGTTGGAGGTTCATGGGGGTGGGACGTCGCTTTTGCCGAACATCCGGAAAATCATGGACGTGGCGAATCACGGGTCGGTGGGTGTGTGCTGGAATAGCAATCCGACGGATTTGGAGGGGGAGGGGTTTGACGCGAACTTTGATTTGGTGAAGGGGAAAATTTTCACGGTGCACATGAGGGATTTGCATCTGGAGGATTACCCGTTTCGGAGACTGATGCAGCGGTTGGTGGAGTCTGGTTTTCGAGGATTCTGTTTTGCAGAAATTCCCGAGAGTGCGGATCCTGTGCGATTGATGAAGTACTACCGCGCGATGTGGCTGTCTTATCAGGGGTTGCTCTGACGGCGGGCGGTGCGTGCGGTGCGGTTGGGTGGTTTGGGGCGTATGGGGCGTATGGGGCGTTTGGGGTGAGTTGAGGGAGGGGTGGCAAAGGGGAGGGCGGTCGGGCACGGTGGGAGGCATCATTTTTTATGGGTACTACCAATCAGTTTTTGAGGGACTGCCGCTGTGCGTCGTTGGGTTTGAGGGGGGGATTGAGCGCTGGTGGGGGGCTCAGACGACTTGTCCGGTTGGTGGCGGCGGTTGCGGTTTTGGTTTCGGGTGGGGCGTTTGGGGAGGGGATTCCTCGGGAGGCCTTGCCACTCGACGCTGCGGAGTGGCCTCTCAACTACCGGATCCATGTTGAAGGAGCGGCGCGCGTGCGGTTGAGTCCGGAGTTTGTTTTACCGCTCGAGGGGAATGGTCCGCATGATGTGGCGGTGGAGAGGCCTGCTCAGGGGCAGCCTGTTTTGCGAGTTTGGAGGAAAGGCGAGTTGGTGCGTGGACCTGAGGAGGTGGGATCGTTGGCGGCAACGGGGAAGAAGATTCTTTCGGATGCGCGGGTGGATTTGGGCGCGGATTTTACGGCGATGGCAATGTTCGAGACTTCGGGAAGTGGCACCTTGTTTTCGAAGTGTGATTCGGTTGGCAAGTGGTCGCCCGATGCGAAGGCGCTGTTTTTGAGGGGGGGCAGACTGGTTTACGATATCGGGTGGGTCGGGGCGTTAACAGGTGGGCCGCGGGTTGATGACGGCAAACCGCATGTGGCGGTTTTGAGGGTTGCGGGGGGCGCGGCTCAGGTCTGGTTGGATGGACGTGTGATTGCGGAGCGTTCGGGGTTTTCGCGACCGGATCAGCGGACGCATGTGTTCAAGGTGGGATGCGCCTCGGAGAACTTTGCGGGCGACTTGGTGAATGGACGAGTCACGGGAGTGAAGGTGTGGAATCGGGCGCTCCCGGATCCGGAAATGAACCTTCTTTTTTCGACGGAAGCTAAGGGGGCAAACACTCCGGATTTTGTTTATCAGCCTCAGCTAATGAAGGTTCCCGAGGTGGAGGGGGGGCGGGGCTGGGTGCAGGCGTTGGAGCGGAGCGACCACGCGTCGATTGTCGCGGGTTGGGGCGAGGAGACGCTGAAGAAGGGGGGCGAGATATACCATTCGTTGTGCGTGGTTTGTCATGGCACGAAGGAACAGCCTGGTTCGTTGCCGACGGCGTTGCGATTTGCCGAGGGAATGTTCAAGAATGGCAGTGATCCATTCTCGATGTATCTTACTTTGAGTAAGGGATATGGACAGATGGTGGCCCAACCGCAGTACACGACGGAGCAGAAGTATGCGGTGATTCACTACATTCGAGAGACGTTCCTTCGTCCGCACAATCCCTCGCAGTTAGCGGCGGTGGATTTGGAGGTTTTGCCGAAGGGAGTGGTCAAGGGAGAGGTGGAGAAGGCGGATACTTCATTGCCGCCGTACTTGAAGATGGAGCTGGGGAATGCGCTTTTTTGGACGTTTGAGGTGGGGCCGGGGAACATCGCGCAAAAGGGGATTGCGGTGCGGTTGGATGAGGGGTTGGGAGGGGTGACGAAGGGGAGGGCTTGGATGATTTATGATCATGACACGATGCGAGTTGCGGCGGCATCGACGGGATCATTTGTCGATTGGAAAGGGATTGCGTTTGATGGAAGTCACGGCACGCACACGAGTTTGACGGGCGAGCGGCATTTTGTGCTTCCTGCGGAGCCGGGGTGGAGTGTGGCGGGGTTTGAGGATTCGCGGACTCCTGCGAAGGATGGACGGCGGTATGGTCCGGTGAAGGGGTTGCGTTTCCTCGGGTTGTATCGAAACGGTTCACAAAGTGTGATTGCGGCGATGGTGCATGGGACGAGGGTGTTGGAGTCGCCGGCATTGATTGATTACGGGGCGGCTCCGATTTTCGTTCGGACGATTAATGTGGGTGAGGCTTCGCGCCCGTTGAGGTTGCGGGTTGCTCCTGAGGAAATGCGTGTGGTGTTGAAGGGCGATGGGGTTTTGCGTTCTGAAGGTGGGTTTTGGGTTGCGGAACTGAGGGGTGGGGCGAAGGCGCGTTTGTTTGTTTCTCGGACGGATGGGGCTTCGCTTGAGACCATGGCGAGCGGGTTTGCTCAACCGTTGGATTTGAGTGAGTTGACGAAGGGTGGGCGGGCGCAGTGGGAGCAGGTGGTTGAGACGCGGGTTGTTCGCGGGCGTGCGGAGGGAGCGTTTGCGGTGGACGATTTTCCGTTGCCGCAGGCGAACCCGTTTGGAAGTTGGATGCGTCCAGGAGGTTTTGATTTTACGCCGGACGGTCGTGCTGCCGTGGTTGCGATGTGGAATGGGGATGTGTGGCGAGTGGACGGGCTATTGGGTGAGGGTGAGGCGACGTTGCGTTGGCGTCGGATTGCGAGTGGGTTATTCCAGCCTTTGGGGGTGAAGTTTCGGGGGACGGAGCTGTTTGTTTTGTGCCGAGACCAGTTGGCTAAGCTTGTTGATCTCAATGGGGACGGTGAGACGGACTTAATTGAGTGCTTCAATGACGACGCGCAGGTTACTGAGCATTTTCATGAGTTTGCGATGGGATTGCAGACGGGCGCGGACGGTTCGTTTTACTACGCGAAATCGGGTCGGCACGCGTTGGACAGCGTGGTGGAGCAGCACGGGACGCTTTTGCGGGTGAGTCCGGATGGGGCTGCAACGTCTATTGTTGCGACGGGATTTCGTGCGGCGAACGGCGTTTGTGTGAATGGGGATGGCACCTTTTTTGTGACGGATCAGGAGGGGTTTTGGACACCGAAGAACCGGATCAATCGTGTGCGGGCCGGCGGTTTTTACGGGAATATGTTTGGGTACACTTCGGTGACGGATGAGTCGGATGGGGCGATGGAGCAACCGTTGGTATGGGTCACGAATGCGAAGGACCGGAGTCCGGCGGAACTGGTTTGGGTTCCGAAAGATGTTTGGGGTGGTTTGGGGGGGCGTTTGCTGAACTTGAGTTATGGGACTGGGCGAGTTTTTGTGGTTCCGCATGAGGAGGTGGGGGGTGCGTGGCAGGGGGCTGTTTGTGAGTTGCCGCTGCCGGCCTTTGGAACGGGGATTATGCGAGGGCGGTTTGGGTCTGACGGGAGTTTGTATACGTGCGGGATGTTTGCGTGGGCGGGGAATGCGACGACGCCGGGCGGATTCCACCGTATTCGGAGAGGATCGGGGGCGTTGGCCGTTCCGGTGGCAGTGAATGCTCTTCGGGGGGCGATGCGCGTGACGTTCAGCGATGGAGTGTCCGAACCTTCGTGTTCGATGAAGGTGTGGTCGCTGAAGCGCTCGAAGGGTTACGGGTCAAAGCATTATGACGAGCGGGAGTTGGGTGTCAGCGGGGTCGAGGTTGCGCCGGACGGAAGGACGGTGTTGGTAAAGATTCCCGAGTTGACTCCGACGCAATGTTACGAGTTGAAGGTGGGCGACCACGTGCTGCATGGAACGATTCACGAACTAGGAAGCCGCTGAGGAGACGCGTTGCGGTTGGTTACGCTCTGTGGTCGCGGATTCCGGCGAGCGGGAGGGGTTGTCGTGGCTCTTCGAGAGTGCTGGCGAAGAGGCGGCAGAGTTCGAGTTCGGTGTCGGCGTCATGTCGGAGACCGTTTGCGCGGGCGATGAGTGACGATGCTCGGAGGGCACGAAGTTGGAACTGTGTGAAGAGCGGTTTTAGGGGATGCAAGCCGTTGGGTGAGAGGTGCGTGGCGGTGGAGGGATGGCTGGCGAGTGTGTCGAGGATGGCGCGGCATTGCTGGAGCAGATGCTGCGGATTTGAGTGGTGGCGGTGTTGGTGGGGGTGTGTGGATCCGACCTGACAGACGGCGTCTGGGTCAAGGAGGCGGTGGGCTTCGACGAGGAGTCCGATTTCTAGGCCCCATCCGGACGGGAATCGGATTTGTTCAGCGAGGCGCATGGTCAGCGCGCACTCGCCGGCGAGTGGGTATCGGAAGGCGGCGAGGAAGTGGGTTAACTCGGCGGGCAGGGTGGTGGACAGGGTGTTGAGGAGTGGGGCGAGGAACAGGCGGGAGACGCGGCCGTGGAGTTGTTGATCGAATCGACTGTAAAACTGTTTGGCGAACTCCATCCCGAAGGCTCGATCGACGATGGGGTGCACGAGGCGCGCGAGGTTCTCTTTTTGGAACGCGAGGTTGTCTGCGTCGTGGATGGCGACGGCACCTTTGAAGGCGTTTTTTTTCAGGAGCCCGAGGGCATTGAGGACGTTTGTTCCTTTGCCGGGGTGAAGTTCTGGGAAATCGGAGTCGGTGTGGAGCAGGGTGAGCGGCAGATACGAATGCGCTTTGAGTAGGTCTCGTGAAACGCGATCAAACTCGTGATGTGGTAAACCGTTGATGGGGATTATGATGTGCTGAATCCAGCGGACGTCTTGGAGCTCGGTGAGAATCTGATTGAGGGGAGGCTGGATGGCGTCGGCTGCGATGCAGGGGAGCACGAGCGCAACGGGGGTTTTCTGGGTGAGTTGTGGAAGCGTTTCGTGTTGGAGCTCGTCAGTGTGCGCGGCGTTGAGGCACGGCAGGGTGACGATGGGGCCGTGCTGCGCAAAGTCGCTCATGGAGGGGGCTACGGTGGCCGCGCGCGCCAAGGTTAGTACTCTCGAACGAGCAGGCGGTTGGCGAGGGCGCGGAGCGTGTCGCCTTTTCGTTTGAATCCGTCTAAAGCGGAGAGGGCACGGCGCGTGAGGTCGGCGGCGGTTTTGCGGGATTTTTCTAACCCGAAGAGTGCGGGGTAGGTGGCCTTGACGGCTTTGAGGTCTTTACCCGCGGTTTTGCCGAGTTTCTCGGTGCTTTGGGTGACGTCGAGGATGTCGTCGATGACTTGGAAGGCGAGCCCGAGGCAGGAACCGAACTGCGTGAGCGCCTCCATTTGGGTAGGGGTTGCGTTGGCGCACATGGCGCCGAGGCGGAGCGAGGCGGTGAGGAGGGCGGCTGTTTTTGCGGAATGGATGAAACGGAGGGTCGCCGGCGAGATGGGCTTTCCTTCGTGTTCGAGATCGAGAACTTGGCCTGCGATGAGTTGGGTTGAACCGGAGGCCGTGGCGAGTTCGCGCACGAGTGTGGCGGTTGGGTGACGTTTTGATCCGGGGTGACTCGCGATGATCTCGAACGCGACGGTGAGGAGTGCGTCGCCTGCGAGGACGGCGATGCCTTCGCCGAAAACCTTGTGGTTGGTGGGGCGTCCGCGGCGGAGGTCATCGTCGTCCATGCACGGAAGATCATCGTGGATGAGCGAATAGGTATGGATGCATTCGACGGCGGCTGCGGCTGGGAGGGCGTTTGCGGCGGAGCCTCCGCAGGCCTCGGTTGCGGCGATGCAGGCGGCTGGGCGCAGGCGCTTTCCGCCAGCAAACAGGCTGTAGCGCATGGCCTTGTGGATGGTGGTTGGTTTCGCGGATGCTTTGGGAATCCGTTGGTCCAGGAACTTTTCCACGGAGATGGCCTGAGAGGATAGGTAGGCGTCGACGTCCATTTTCAAAGTGGGCAGTAAACGATGGGAATCCGTCGGCCGGCAACCTTTTCGCTAGGTGGGAGGGGCGAATCTTTTCTATAAACGCCGGCCATGAGTAAGCCCGCCTCAACGGGTGCCCCGGTGGAGGCGCCTGCAGTTTCCCGTCTGGTCCCGATCCAGGCGCGTGCGAAGTTCTTTTTTGAGGGAGACCGCAAGTTCTTCGTCAAGGGAGTGACGTACGGGCCGTTTGCGCCGGATGAGTTGGGTTTTTATGTGGGCACGCCGAAGAAGGCACGGGCGGACTTCGAGTTGATTTGCGAGATGGGGGCGAATCTTTTGCGGGTTTACCATGTGCCTCCGCGTTGGTTTTTGGATTTGGCGAAGGAGTTTGGATTGAGGGTTTTGGTGTCGATTCCGTGGGCGGAGCACATTGAGTTTTTGAATGACCCTGCGATGCGGCGAAAGGTGGTGGATACGATTCGTTCTGCGGTGGCGGAGCATCGCGGGCATGAGGCTATTTTTGGGTATCTTGTGGGGAACGAGATTCCGTATGCGATGGTGCGGTGGCTGGGGCCGCGACGTGTGACGGAGTTTGTGGAGCATCTCATTAACGTGGCGCG
>JBEEPE010000342.1:0-4187 GCA_041191265.1 Verrucomicrobiota bacterium
CGGATGAGGATTTCCAAAAAACCCGCGACCTGTGCGAGGCGGTCTCGTTCGATAACGCCTTCGTCTTCCGCTACTCACCCCGCCAAAACACCCCCGCCGCCACAATGGAGGCTCAGATCTCGGAGGAACTAAAGGAGGCGCGGAACCAAGAGTTGCTGGAGGTTGTGAATCGCCATGTCGCTGCGAAACTCGACGCCCTCGTCGGCACAGAGGTCGAAATCCTCTGCGAAGGCGCCAGTCGCCACAACACCGAGCGACTCTCCGGGCGCACCCGCACGAACAAGATCGTCGTCTTCGAAGGCGCCCCCCGCCACATCGGCCAGATTTTCCCCGTCAAAATCACGCGTGCCTCGGGCTCCACGCTCTACGGCGACCCGGCGATTCTCGAATGAGCCACGGAGGAATTGAATGCCGGAGTGCCTCAAACTCTCTGGATGGCGCTCTAGAAAAACGGAGAAAAAAGCGATAATACGCGGGACTGACACCTTTTTTTGCAATGGCCATGCACAGTGGAGATTACCCTCACCTTCAAGAACTACGGCGCGCGCCTGCGTGAATACTTCGATTCGCGCATCCTGATTCCAGCCGGCAACCTTGTCGAAATCACATTTGAAGAACTTATCTCGGATCGGTGGCGGACAATCCTAAGGATATGCGAGACGCTCGAGCTGACGCCCACACCCGACAGCGAGAAGCTGAACGCCACCGCCCGAAATGCGCGCCCGCCCAGCACTCCCCAGGAATCTTGGATTCCTCTGATCCGCGAACACTACAAGCCCCTGTTCGACGCTGGTCTCTACCCCGAGCCCTGAGCGGCGATAAGAACTCAGATTGGAATCGGGAAACCGTATTTTGAAATATCGGCTTCGTATGTTTTTTTAGACTTGCGGTTTGCCAGCCGGGGATGTCTTTGTTTTGCTGGAATCCGGCGCCTTACCGCCCTTTGAATTAGCCCTAGCGCATCCTTGACTAAAACTGTTTTGGCCAGAACACTCCCGGCGATGATGGCATACACCCAGTCAGATTTGGTCATCAATTTCACGCCTACAGGAATGGTTCCAACTAAGCAGACCACGCCTCACATACCTGTCGCTCCCTCGGAAATCATCGAGCAAATCCATGAAGCGCATGAAATCGGAATTACCATTGCGCACATCCACGCCCGGCAGTCGAATGGGGCCCCGGCATGGGAGCCGGAGATTTACCGGGAGATTTTTGAGGGAGTGCGACGGTTTTGCCCGGGTTTGGTGATTTGTGCGTCGTTAAGCGGGAGGACGTTTCCTGAATTTGAAAAACGCGCGGCGGTCCTCGAGTTGAGACCGGATATGGCGTCCCTGACATTGAGTTCGCTCAACTTTGTGCGCGAGCCGAGCGTGAACTCGCCGGATATGATCCAGCGACTGGCGGCGAAGATGACAGAGTGCGGAGTCGTAGCTGAGCTGGAATGTTTCGACAGCGGTATGATAAATTACGCCAAATATCTGATCGGCAAATCGATAATAAAACCACCTCTTTATTTTAATGTGCTCGTCGGCAATATCGCCAGTGCCCAGGACGACCTGCTGCAAATTGGCCTATTGCTGAAAAGCCTCCCGCCTGGCGCAACCTGGTCGTTAGCTGGCATTGGCGATTCGCAACTTCGCGCTAACACCATCGCTATTTTGGAAGGTGGTGGCGTGCGCGTCGGACTCGAAGATAACATCTGGTTCGACACCGCGCATGAAAAACTGGCAACCAACGCGGAGTTGTTGCGTCGCATCCACGAACTCGCATCCGTGTTTGAACGTCGGATCATGACGCCGGGGGCGTTCGGCGCGCTGGGTTTCTACAATCGGCACCGCACGGCATCGGTGAAATGAGCGATTCACTCATAGGCCGAGCGTGGCAAACGTTGCGTCAGGAGGGCTTCCGCAGTTTTTGGTTCAAGCTCATTGAAGTGTTGGGTTATCGGAGAATGTTTTTGTTGAGCCGTTCGTTGGCGAAACCAATACCGGCGGTAGAGCCTAAAATTCCCGTAACAATGAGTTGGTTGACCACCACAGAAAGCGATGACTACATTGCATTTCGCCCTACCACCAACATGAATCAGCTCGCCGAGCGTTTCGAACGCAACGAACGCTGTCTCGTGGCACGAGGGGATGATGGAAGAATCGTCGGCGTGATGTGGGCGGCTATCGGTCGGGCTTTGTATCTCGAACGCGTTTGGCCGGTGGAACCGGGTCATGTTTACTTGTTCGACGCCTACACCGACCCCGCGATGCGTGGACATGCAGTTGCACCCGCGTTGAGCGCAGAGATGTTACGGCGCTACCGGGCCGAAGGTTTTCAATATGCCATCCGCGGGACGCTACCAGAGAACAAGGCGGCGTTGAAAGCGCACGCGAAGGCTGGGTTTCAGATTATCGGACGAATTGGCCGGGTGAAGTTTGGCCCGTGGCGACGCGATTTTCAACATTCATTTCCGGAGGCAGCGGACAGAACCGAAAACGGTTCGGTATGATGAAACGCCCTGTCGGCATTTCTTGATGTTAACAGAGATGTATTGCGCCGACATTAATGCATCAACAGTATGGTTCCAAAGCGCACTTATTGAGGGAGGTTGCGACATTTGAAAAATACTTTTCAAGCCGATTTCAGATATTCAACGATTCTAATGGCTAATAAATTTTTTGTCTGGAAAGCTTTCCAGATTGGCAGGCTCTCCCTTGAGCATAAAGACGGTTCGCGCCGACGATCATGACTACCGAGATTTCCGGGTGACAGACTGGCTGCATAACTCAGGGTTTAGCAAAACAGGTCTCAAATCAATGCAAGAGAGGTTGAAAGGATGATTCTTGCCTTTTCCCCGGCAGGGTTGCTTGAGATAATTACCAGGTGAAGAGTCTTGATTCTAATGGCCGGTCTTCAGAGTGGACGGAGTTTTCCGCAGGCGAATCGTCTACCATGGCCTGCCAGCCATGGAGAGCCTATTGCGATCGCCTGCACTGGCGACTGATGCAGCGATGGGTTGGGGGATCCCAGTTTCGACGCGCGCTCAAGACGGACCTGTTCGACGAATCCGTTGGCGAGGGTTGTTGCAGAGCTCTGGCAAAGATTGCAGATCGGGTTGAAGGTATCGACATCTCGGCAGAGGTGGTCCAATCGGCTTCGCGGAGAAATCCGGCGGTGAAAATGAGCGCGGGCGATGTCCGGAGCTTGGATTTCGCCGATGCCTCGTTCGACCTTGTGCTCTCGAACTCCACAATCGACCACTTCGCAACGCACGGGGAAATCGAACAGTCCATCCGGGAAATGGCGCGGATTCTCGATGAGAACGGCATTCTTATCCTGACCATGGACAACCCGTGGAATCCCATCGTTGCGCTGAGGAACACCCTCCCGCAAAATCTCACCCGCCGCGCAGGTCTCATTCCTTACTTCATTGGAAGGACGCTCTCCATGCGGGCATTGATCCGCGCTGTGGAGAACGCCGGATTGATGGTCCAGCGTCGACGCTATATCCAGCATGCTCCCCGGGTTGCCGCCCTGCATCTCTGCCGCCTGCTGGAAAGACAGGGAAGGCTCCAGTCGTCACTCGTCACCACCATGCTGGCGATGGAGATACTCGCCGGTTGGCCCACGGCAGCACTCACCGGACACTACTCGGCTCTTCTCGCCTCGAAGAAACCATTAGCCATTTCGTGAAGCCCTTCGCCAAGCAACTCCTCCATTTCCTCAGGGACAACACACTACGAATGATTCCAGTGGCCCTCTGCCGCGGATCTGGAGGAACCATGTTGCTGGCAGGCGAAGAGCGCTGGTCGCGTTATTTTCTCCAAAGATTCCATGGGGAGCACTGGACTCGCGAGGAGTTGGGTTCATTTCGAGCTTGGGAGATTCCCAGAATGCTGACACGGCATGCTTCAAATGCGGACATCGTCATCGCCCGCCTTGATACCTTTTCCACCAATCTGCTAACCATGCCCAACTTCCTGCGGGTGCCAGAATGGGTGCGGATGGTCGCGAGGGTCCCAAGTTCAAACAAATGCTTCACTTCCCGAAGCGCGAAAGAGGATCTACGCTCCATCAAAAAAAACGGCTTGTCTTGGCGAATCAGCCATGACCCGCTGGAACTTCGCAGGCATCTCGACAGGGACTACTATCCCTACACACGATTGAGGCATGGAGAGGATGCCTACGTGCAACCG
>JBEEPE010000343.1:0-4383 GCA_041191265.1 Verrucomicrobiota bacterium
CTATGGCAGCCAGCATCATCGACACTAACCGACTCGACCGCATCGAGTTCTCCAACGACGAAATCGCACGCTACTCTCGGCACCTCATCATGCCCGAAGTAACGCTCGAAGGACAAAAACGACTCAAAGCAGCGAGCGTCCTCTGCATCGGAACCGGCGGACTCGGCTCGCCCATCGGCCTCTACCTCGCCGCAGCCGGCGTCGGCCGTCTCGGCCTCGTCGACGCCGACACCGTCGATTTCTCCAACCTCCAACGCCAAATCCTCCACGGCACCAAAGACGTCGGTCGGAAAAAACTAAACTCCGCACGCGACCGTATCCGCGAGGTCAATCCCAACGTCAAAGTCGACCTTCACGACTGCTTCTTCTCCGCATCAAACGCACGGCAAATCGCCGAACCCTACGACATCATCATCGACGGAACAGACAACTTCCCAACCCGTTACTGCTCCAATGACGTCGCCGTTTTCCTCAAAAAACCGAACGTCTACGGCTCTATCTTCCGCTTCGACGGCCAATGCACCGTCTTCGCACCGCACCTCGGCGGCCCTTGCTACCGCTGCATGTTCCCCGAACCCCCGCCGCCAGGCATGGTCCCCAGCTGCGCAGAAGGCGGCGTGCTCGGCGTGCTCCCCGGCGTCGTAGGCGTCATCCAAGCAATCGAAGCAATCAAACTGATTTGCGGCATCGGCGATCCCCTGATGGGTCGCCTCCTCCACTTCGATGCCCTCAAAATGAAGTTCAAGGAGTTCAAACTCCGCAAAGATCCAAAGTGCCCCGTCTGTAGCGAAAACCCCTCCATCACGGAACTCGTCGACTACGACCAATTCTGCGGAATCCCTCAAGCAAAGGCCGCAGAAGAAGAGGAAGCACACGTCCCCACCATCACCGCCACCGAACTCAAAGCAAAACGCGACCGCCAAGAATCCTTCGTCCTCCTCGACGTTCGCGAACCATTCGAGTGGGACATCTGCCGCATCGAGGGCGCAAAACTCATCCCCCTCGGCCAGTTACCCTCCCGCATGAGCGAACTCGATAGCGCCGACGAAATCGTGCTCCAATGCAAGAGCGGCGTCCGTTCAGCTCGCGCCCTCCGCCTCCTCCAAGAGGCCGGATTCGGGAAACTGTCCAATCTCGAAGGCGGTATCCTCGCCTGGAGCGACCAAGTCGACTCCTCCATTCCCAAGTACTAACCCTCCTGCCCCTGCGCCCGCACCGCGCAGGGGCTCGCCGGAGAGCGGCCCATACCATGCGTTCGCGGATTCTCCCACTCGCATCACCGCTCTCACGCCTGCTCCTAGCCGCCTCACTCCCGCTCGTCCTATGCCCGAGCGCCACCGGAGAATCCCTCCTCTCCCCCATCTTTCGAACCCTCCTCGGCCAGCGTAAACCCTCAGAGAAAGTCCAACTCCACTTCATCGGAAACAAAAAACTCAACGCGCAAACCCTTCGAAACGCCATCGAAGAGCAACTCTCGCGCATCGCCTCCGACCTGAAAGACCCCAACGCATCTATTCCCGACGCGTCCGCCGAAGACGCCGCCTACTACATCGGTATCTTCTATCAATACAACGGGTTCGATGACGCTGACGTCACTGCCGTCGTTCAACACCGCACCCTCGAACTCTACATCCGCGAAGGCCAAAAAACCTCCATCGGCAACGTCTCCGTCCTCGGAAACCCCTCTATAGAATCCAGTCGCATCGCCTCCATGCTGGTCAGCCCAACCCGCGATCGCGCCACCAACACCCTCCCAAAACGACTCCCCTTCGTTCAGGACGATCTCCGCATGGGACGCGAACGCGTGCGCGACCTCTACCGCTCCGAAGGCTTCGTCGATGCCGATGTCGATGAACTGGATATCGAACGGTCACCAAACGGCGAAACGGTGAACATCCGCGTCACCGTTCACGAAGGACCGCGCCACGCCTTCGGCGAACCCCGCTTCTCCGGCTCCGGCTCCTTCCCAGAAGCCCTCCTCCGCGCCGCGATTGCGCCCATTCTCCGCGAACCCTACACCGAAGCGCGCGTCACAGAAATTGAGCAGACCCTTCGCAACACACTTTCAAACAGCGCCTTCCTCAAGTCAAAGGTCACCGTCACCGCACCAGTAGAAGCACAATCCAAGGACCACGTCGTCCCCGTCTCCATCACCATCCACACCGGCGCAGAATATCGTTTCGGCCCCACAACCATCGAGGGTCTCGACCGCCTCCGCCCAGAGTTCATTTCGCGACGGACTGCCCTTCTCAAAGGACAACCCTACTCCAAGGCCGCCCTCGAACGCGTTCGCAAAGACCTGCAATCCACCGGCCTCTTCGACAGCCTTCGCATCACGCCTATTCCCGATGCAAATCGCTCCGTAACCCTCCAGTGCGATGCAGTCGAAACACGCCAGAGAGAACTCGGATTTTCGCTCGGATACGGCACTTATGAAGGCGCCATCCTCGCGGTACAAGCGGCTGACCGTAACATTCGGGGTTCGGGAAACTCTGCGGAAGTTGAACTCGAGTTCTCCCAGCGCGGCCCCACCGCAAACATCAACTACACCCTCCCTTGGATCGGCGCCTCCAACTACTCCCTCTCTAACCGCTTCCTCATCCGGCAACGCAACGAAATAGGGTACGAAAAAATCGAAACAGGCCTCCGTGCAGAGCTCCAAAAAAAGCCGGCGCGCCCCTTCCTTTTCAGCCTCTACGGCGCCATCCGAAACGTCGAAATCACCGGATCCACATTCGCCACCAACCAAATCGGATCCAGTGCCTATCAAATCGTCACCGGCGGCATCTCCGCCGGAGTTGACCAACGCGACAGTCGCTTCAATCCCCGCTCAGGCTGGCTCGCATCCACAACAGCGGAAGTGAACACCACATCCGACGGACTCGCCTTCACCCGCCTCACCGCACGCTCCGCAGTGCACTTCCGCCCCAGCCAAAATATCAACATCGCGCTCGGGGGCCGATTCGGATCCATCACTGGCTCAACCCAAGTCCCCATCGACGAACGATTCTTCCTCGGTGGCCCCTACTCCGTTCGAAGCTTCACCGAACGCCAACTCACCACTCAACGCGACGCTGGAAAATCCCTCGGCGGCAACCAGTTCTTCGCTCTCAATGCGGAAACCGATTTTCCGTTGCTCACCAAACTCCGCGGCGCAGTCTTTGCCGACGCCGGAAACCTCTCCAACTCCAATCAGCTGAACTGGACCCAAACCAGGTACGCCCTCGGCGTAGGTATCCGCTATGACCTCGTCGTCGGTCCTCTCCGCGTCGATGTCGGGAAAAATCCGTCCCCACGAAAATACGAGCCGTGGGGTGCCATCAACGTATCCTTCGGATTCGCCTTCTAAAAAGCCCCAAAACCCGACGCCCTCACCGCCGCATACTCATTCGGGGTGTTCATGTTCCAAAACGCCCCGTCCCACTCAGACGGCATCGCAACCTCCCGCACAAGCCCGCGGGCCTTGCACCGGTCCACCCAAACCCGAACCCGCCGCTCCCCACCGCCAACCACCCGCTCAAGCTCACCAACCACAGCCGCCGGGTAAATCGCCATCAACGGCTGCCTCTCCCCACCGCTCACCGGCACACACCCCACCCCGCCGCGCACCTCCCGCATCAAGCGCCGCCACATCCCAACCGACAAACACGGCAAATCCACCGCCGCCACAAACACCATCGCCCCCGCCCGAACCCGCCGAAACCCCGCCAACAACCCCACCAACGGCCCCAGCCCATCCGCCCCAACCCCATCCGCCACCATCTCCCACCCGCCATCCAACCGCCGCCCTCCGCACGCCACCCGCACTCTCCCCGCACCCGCCAACGCCATCACCCGACACTGCCGCTCCCAAAGCACTTGCCCCCCAACCTCCACCAACGCCTTATCCCACCCAAACCGCTCCGAACGCCCCCCCGCCAAAACAATCCCCTCCCACATCTCCTCACCCCTTCTTCACCAACTTCGAAGGCTGAAAATCCGCCGCATGATAACTACTCCGAACCAACGGCCCCGACGCGACATGCTCAAATCCGCGCGCATACCCCTCATCCTTATACCGCGCAAACACATCCGGATGAATGTACTCCACCACCGGCAAATGAGTCGCACTCGGCCGCAAATACTGACCAATCGTCATCACCTGCACCCCCTGCGCTCGTAAATCATCCATCGTCTGCAACACCTCCGCCTCCATCTCCCCAAGCCCCAACATAATCCCGCTCTTCGTCACAATCTCCGGCGCAATCTCCTTCGCCTTCCGCAACGTCTCCATCGAAACCTTGTACTTCGCACGCGACCTCACCGCTGGCGTCAACCGCTCCACCGTCTCAATGTTGTGATTGAAAATCTCCGGGGCCGCATCCGTCACCACCCGAATCAACG
>JBEEPE010000344.1:0-4448 GCA_041191265.1 Verrucomicrobiota bacterium
GTGGTCGGTGAAGCTGTCGGTCGTGTAGAAGTCTGGCGGCAGTTTTTCGACCCTCTGGCCGTTGTGCACGAACTTGGTGATGGGACCCTTCTTTTGCCACGAGCGGTAGCCGGTGAACTGCTCGCAAGCGCCGCCGATGAGCGCGAAATGCCGCTCAAAACCGCGCTGGCCCGGCCAGCAGGCCTCGTCCTGGCCGAGATGCCATTTTCCGGCCATGAAGGTCTGATAGCCCGCCTCACGCAACGCCTCCGGCAAGGTCACGACGCCCTCTTTTTTGAAGCCGAGATACGCTGGCGAGCCGATGCGCCGCCACAGCTCATTCGCCGCGCCCTGTTCGTTCATGTCGCCCACGCCCGCCTGATGCGGATACAGCCCGCTCATGAGCGAGGCACGCGAGGGGCAGCACTGCGCGCAGTTGTAGAACCGTGCCAGCCTCACGCCACCGACTGCCAGCGCATCGAGCGTCGGCGTGCGGATTTCGCCGCCGTAGCAACCGATGTCGGAGTAGCCCATGTCATCCACCATGATGAGGAGGATGTTGGGGCGCTGTTCCGCAGCAGATAAATGGCCGCAAAGGAACGCAAATAGCGCAAAGAAGCTCAGGAGGCGTGTCATGGGTTCACTTCTTCTTTTTCATTCCCTTCTTCGACACGCCACTCGGAGTTGCGATGTAGCTGTCGTCGTCGTGCTTGCCGTATTTGGCGCGGCGGTCGCGTTCGTGGAGGTCGGTGCGGGTGAAAGTGCCTTCGCGGGCGGGCTCGTGGGCGGCGGCGGCGAGGGCGGTGAGTCTGGCGAGCACGTCCGGCTTTTCAGCGGCGAGGTCTCGCGTTCCGCATCGGCAGTCTGCTCCTTGCCATCCGGCGGCATCGCGCGCGCCTTGAGTTGCTTGAGCACTTTCGCCCAGGGCTTTCGATTCGCCAGCACAGCACCGGGCGTGAGAAAAGGCTCCAAATCAAAATCGCCCTTCGCCGTGTCCGTGTCGTGGCAGCCGATGCCGTAGCGCTCCACCATCGGCAGCACCTTTTCATCAAACTCCGCCAAGCGAAACGGCTCGGCCGAGAGCGCGGAGCAAAAGCACGAAGCGATGAAACCGAGGACAAGTGGTCCGAGCAGATGACTGAGTGAACCACTCTGCTGCGCCGACCACTTTGTCATGTTAGGTCAAGTCCTTTCAACGTTCCGGTCGAGGTGCCGAAGGATTTGTCTTCGAAGCCGAGTTGATGCAGCACGCTGAGGTAGAGATTGCTCAGCGGCACGGTTCCGGGTGCGGTGGCGAGGTGCTGGCCGTGTTTGAAGCGGCCTCCGGCGACGAGCACGGGGAGGTCTTTGTTGCTGTGACTGTTTCCGCTGCCGAGGTTCGAGGTGACGACGATGGTGGTGCGGTCGAGCAGCGTGGAGTCTCCTTCCTTCGTGTTCTTCAGGTTCGTGAGCAGCGTCTTCAATTCGTCAAAAAAGGCGCGCTCGACGCGCCTGAGTTGGGCGATGTTGCCCTCGTCTTGGCCGTGGTGGGAGAGGTTGTGGTAACCGATGTTCACACCGGGCACGGCGACGGTGTCCTGCCGGAAGTAGCCGAAGGTGATGACGCGGGTGCTGTCGGTTTTGAAGGCGAGATGGGTCAGGTCGCAAACGCCGCGCAGGTTGGTGATGATCTCCTCCGGGGCAAAGGGTGCGGGTGGTTTGGAGTTCACTTTGGGCTTGGGCTGATGCATCCACTCCTCGGACTTCACGAGGCGCCTCTCGGTGGCACGGACGGACTCGAAGTATTCATCGAGCTTTTCCTGGTCGCGGTTGGAGAGGCGGGGTTGCAAATCGCGGGCCTCGTCGAGCACGTGGTCGAGAATGCTTTTGCCGCGACCAATCTCTGCGAGGACTTTGGTTTTATTGGCGGCGCCATCCTCAGCGAAGAGCTTGGCGAAGGCATCGACGACGTTTTTCTCCGCCGGCACCATGCTGCCACCATCGGTCCAGCCGAAGTCGTTGGCCCCGGCGCTCAGGAGAAGCGAGTCAAAGCGCGTGTGCTGGCCGAGCACGTTGGCGACTTGCTGGTCGAGCGAGCGGCGGTTGCGCTCCGAAGACGGCACGCCGGTGAAGATGCGCGGCTGCGCGGAGTGACCGCCGTTGACGCCCGGATGTTCGAGGCCGGAGACGACGGTGAAGCAGTCGCGCAAGTCCGCCAGCGGGGCGAGATACTCGGGGAGTTCGTAGCTGGTGCCCGGTTGTTTCGGGACAAACGAATCGCGGTAGATGCCGAGCGGCAGACAGACGAGCAGCAGGCGGCGCGGCTCTTTCGCGGCGTCCGCAGCGTGGACGATGCCGCCGAGCGATTCGAGCCACGGCAGACTGAGCATGACGCCAGCTCCGCGGAGGAAATTGCGACGGGTGGAGAGTGCGGGTTGTGGGTTCATGGAGTGTTGCTGGCGTTGGTTTACGGGTTTGCAAAAACGGGGCTGGAGACGAGGTCGAGCACGAGGGATTTCATGCCGCTCTTCTTCTCGCGGGTTTTGGTGGCGATAGTCTTGAGTGGCTGGCGGTCGGCGAATCCGAGTGTGCGGCCGAGGGCGAAGGTGGCGAGCTGGTGCGTGAGGTTTTGCACGACGAGGTCTTCGCGTTTCTTCACGAGTTCGCGGAATTCCTGGAAGCCGTTAAAACGACCCACGCCCGCCCACTCGTCAGCGGGATGGACGGGCTTGCCGTCGGCGAGTGTCTTGCGTTTGCCCTGGCCATCCTTGAGCGCGCGGTAGTTCTCCCGCCAGCCGCCGATGACATCGAAGTTCTCCAGCGCAAAACCAAGCGGGTCAATCTTCCGGTGACACGAGGCGCACGCGGCAACTTCGCGGTGTTTCGAGAGCTGCTCGTTGATGGTGGTCGCGCCGCGAATGTCCGGCTCGATGGGCGGCACGTTCGGCGGCGGTGGCGGCGCGGGTGTGCCAAGGAACTTCTCCAGCAGCCACGTGCCGCGCGCGACAGGCGACGTGACGGTGCCGTTCGAGGTGATGGCGTGAATGCTCGCCTGCGTGAGCAATCCACCGCGCACCGTTTTTGATTTGTCCAGGCTCACGCGGCGGAAATCTGGCCCGGACACGCCATCGATGCCGTAGTGTTTGGCAAGGCGTTGATTGAGCATCGTCCAATCGGAATCAATGAGCTGGCTGAGCGGCAAATCGCTCCGGAACATTTCCGCGATGAAGTGCTCCGTCTCGCCGCGTATCGCGGCTTCGAGTTCGGCATCGCATTCGGGATAAAGGTCCGCGTTCGCCTTCATCGCGCCCACCTCGCGCACGCGCAGCCATTGCCCAGTGAAGTCCCTCACAAAGCGCTCAGCGCGCGCGTCCGCCAACATTCGCTGGGCCTGGGCGTGGCGTTTCGTAGCATCGAGCAGGCTGCCATCGGCTGCGGCTTTCAGCAGTTCGTCATCGGGTGTGGAGCGCCAGAGGAAATAGGACATCCGCGACGCGATGGCGAAGGCGTCGGGTCCCTTCGGTGGCTCTTCGTGGTAAAGGAAACGCGGCGAGACCAGCATCGCGGCCAACATGCCGCGCAGTGCTTCATCCGGCTTCATCGTCTTCGCGAACTTCTCGAACAGCGCGCGATACTTCGCCACGGCGGCGGCATCCACCGGCCTGCGGAAAAGCTTCGGTGCGAGATGCGCGACGATGGCCGCTGCTTTCTCCGGAGTGGGTTGCGCGGGATCGATGTCGCCGAACAACGTGCGATGCCCCTTCGCCGGCCACGTTTCATAAATCGGTCCTTCGATGCTGAAGGAGCGAATGCCGATGAAGGGCCCCGGTTGGTCAATCATCGTGCGACCTTGCGAATGCGGTACGCCATCCATCATCGCGAACGTCACGCGTTCACCTGGCTCCATGTAGTAGCTGGCCTCGACCTCGCGCGGCTTGTCGTCGGTGAAGGTGAAAACGGTTTCCGCTTTGGGAATCGCGCCAGGCACAGGTCGTCCGACGCTGAACTTCAGCCGCGCGGGCTTGCCATCGTTCCTCATGGCGAAAGCGATCGCCTTCACCTTGCACCATCCAGCCGCTCGTCCTGGATAACTGAGTGCGGGCTCACCGCTGAAATACTGCTGCACGGTCATCACGGCATCGAGATGCGGGCCATCGGATGCTTTGGGCGGACGCAGCATGCCGTTTTCCAGCACCGGGAAGCGATAGCCGTGAGATTCGGGATTCGCCTTGACCGCCTCCTCCATCTTGCGCGTGTTTGCTTTCTCTTGCGGTGTCAGGCTGTCGAAGTTCGCCAGGCGGGACTCCAGATTCTTGCGGGCGAGTTCGATCGCTCGGCGATTGCCGTCATGGAGCGTGAGCGTCGTGCTCTTCGTCTCGGGCCGTGCGGATGGCGCGATGGCGCGGGCGAGGACGAACTCGGCGGCCTTCATGTATTCCTGCATCTGCGCGGCGGAGAGCATCAGCGCTGCGCCGTTGTTGTCGAAACCA
>JBEEPE010000345.1:0-4290 GCA_041191265.1 Verrucomicrobiota bacterium
CGGACGCGAGAATCTGTGCGCAAATCCTTCTCCGGATTGAGCATCACTTGCTGGCAAAAGGTGAAAGAGAGTCGATTCGTCGAGTTTTCAGTCACCCACAGGCGTTTGGGCAGTGTCGGAGTTGGATGCGGACGAACCTTCCTGGGGTGGAGTGCACTGAGGTTTCCAGCACCACTCGTGCGGCGGAGCTTGCCGCTGAAACCCCTGGTAGTGCTGCGATTGCGAGCCGATTGGCTGGCGAGTTGTATGGTCTCTCAGTGCTCGATTCGTCGATTCAGGATTCGCCCAACAACACAACGCGTTTTTTGGTGATTGGGCAGCGTCCCTCTCCCGCTACGGGGAACGACCGCACTTCGCTTATGTTTGCCGTCAAGCATGAGCCGGGAGCTCTGTACCACGCGCTCGAGCCTTTCGATAGGCTCCGGTTGAATATTGGCAAAATCGAAAGCCGCCCTTCGCGGAGGAAGGTATGGGAATATTGCTTTTTTGTTGATGTCGATGGCCATGCAACCGATGCGGGTGTGGCTGAGGCCATTGCAGAGCTTGAGCGTCAGTGTACGATTGTGAAGGTTCTCGGTACCTACCCGGTCCCAGCGACTCCCTAGCCTTGGTGGAGTGACCTTTCGTTCAGGCGAAGGAAACGAACTGAGCTGCATGCGGGGCAAACGCCGATGAAACGGATGGTTGGCGGGCGGTGCCTCCGATTCGTCGTCCTTCGCTCTTGCGCGAGATTCGGACGGCGCCTTGAGAATCTCGGTGCCGTCTTCGTTTACCTCGATTGTGCGTCAGTGTGATGAAACTGTACTGGGGGGGACCAGTGGCTCGTTCGGCCTGTTGCGTCTTCAAAACGGGCGCGCAGGCGGTAGGTGTGGCCAGACTGAAATGGGGCTGTGGGCAGATGCAGAGGCGGGAGATCCGGTGCGGTTTCGCGGTGCGACCAGACAGCGTGAAGTTCGTAGTGGGCACGACGGATTCCTTCGGAGGCATCTGAGGAAAATCCTACCTCCGCGACCCGCCACTCTAGGGCGCGGAACGGAACGCCGTCCGGTGAGCGAAAAGTAGATGTCGCGAAATGGTGTCGATCCGTTGCCGTGACGACCGGGCGGTCCGGGATTCCCTTTTCCCGAGCCTCGTGGGCGAGGTATCCAAACCCGTAACCCAGCGGGTTGCCGTCGTTGGGCTGATAGTTTTTCTCCGGACGCACATCCGTCGTGAAATCAAGCAGGTATCGGCAAAAGCCCGCAAAATCAGCGGTTGCGAGACGTCGTTCCCAACGTCCGCCAAAGTGGTCGGCGGTCGCGTGTTGCCGGAAGTACAAATCGTGACCGTTTTTGCGTGGGTTGAAGTTCCAGTAAACAGCATCCAATTCCGTCCAGTTACGATCAAACCCACGCGGCTGGATGGAGCCCGAAAGCTCGTGGAGGAGTTGTCCAATCTGGCCGCCTTCGGACGTAGGGTCGGAGCAAAATAGGTCCAGAATCTCTCGGGCGCGGTTGGCGTATTCACGGCGAAGGGACGGCACGTTGAGACAGCGGTGTGCGTCGATGATTCCGGGTTGGTGGTGTCGCGGAACAAACATCATGTCGAGGTCCCATGGGATGGGCGCCCAGTGCCCGTCCGGATTGCGATAGTAACCGTGGTTTCCATCGGGGCGCAGATCCACGTTCGCGAGCAACCGATTCATCGCTTGAAAGCTGTAGAATGCGGGCAGATCAAGATGCTCGCGCCACCACGCCTCGGGGTTTTCCTGACGCACGCCAGTCAGGAAGGTATTCCAGTCGGAGTTGTCCGCCACGGCATGGCGCGCGAGATGTTTTCGTCCGCTTTGGGTGGAGTAGACATTTCCGTCGGGGAGTCCTTGCTCTTTGAGCCATTCGCCGTCCATGTCCTGAATGGCGAGGTAGAGCCCACGAACGTCGCCCACAAAGGGATTTTTGGGATCCGCTTCGACGGGGTCGGAGATGATGCGCCACTGAATCCAGTGGGTGTTGGCGGCGGGGGTTCCCGCGAGTTGGTAGGCACGGAAGGAGAGCGCTTCGTCGAGACCGCCGATTCCGCAGTGGATGGGAAGGTAGGGGGTGGACAGGCCGGGGTTCAGGTTGAGGCTGTCCCACGGTTCGCGGTAGGGGGAACCGTCGTTGCGTTTTGCGGCGAGGGGTTGATGGCGGCTGAGTTTGAGGCCCCACTTGTTTTTTCCGGAGATGTGGGCGCTTCCTTGGCCTCGGTTGTGGAAAGCGATGTGGTCGTGGACGATACCGTCAACCACGAGTGTTCCAAAAAAGCGTTTGCGGTGGTAGGCGCCGTCCCACTGACTTTTGGCTACGTCGTCACGGTTCGCGAGGAGGTGGTACGTCGGGAGCGTGGCGAGAAAGTCGGGTGTGAACGTGAGGGGGTCGCTTTTGCCAGGCTTGATGGAGCCCTGAAAGGTTGGGAACCCGTCGTAGACCAGCCATGCGCGGTTGGGGCAGGGATCGTCCTCTCGCGGGAAGGAACTGACGAGACCGTCTACGGCGACCGCGCGGATGCGGTAACGAACGAGGCGTCGGTGGGTTTGGATATTTGCGGGGACGGTCACGGTGAAGCGGTGGTCGCCGGCGGATGGGTCGCCGTCGCGTCCTTCATCGTTCATGGGTAACGCGTTCCAGCCTTGGTCGAAGGCTGGGTCTGAGCGGCGGATGTAGGCGCCGGGTTCCACCTGCTGGTATTCCAGGGTGAGGTGGTGGAGGCCGGGTTCTGCGAGGGCTGTGATGGTGACGGGTTGGTTGGAGCGGGGCGATTGCGGGGTGTGGTGGACTTCGAGGAGTGCGGGTGCGGTGCGCTCGGCGAGCACGGAGTTGGGTCGGCCTGGGGTGGGGGTTTTGGGGAGGGGCGCACCGGATTGGGTGCGGAGTTCGAGGTCGAAGGTGAGGTCGCTGCTGTCTTTGGACGCGTTGAATACTTGGACAGCGAGGAGATTGGTGCCGGGGCGGAGCAGTTGGTGAGCGGTCGCGAGCGGGTGGTTTTCGGGTTCGGCGAGGGCTTCGTGATCGGATGCGGTGGCGGTGCAGGGGAGGTCGCCGGGCGGGAGGTTGAGGCGAAGGATTTCGGTGCCGTTGAGCCAGATGATACAGCCGTCATCGACGCGGACGCGTGCGAGGAGCGGCGCGGACGGGGGCGGGGTTTCGAGAGTGAAGGTTCGGCGCAGGAAGAGGCTGGTGTAGCTGCCCTTCATGTCGGGCACGACGGTGTGATCGTCATCGTCGCCGTAGCCGACGGAGAGCCGGGCGGGCTGCCAGGAGGCGTCCTCGGTGAAGCCGAGTGTTCGCCACTGGCTCGCCGGGTTGGACGCTTCATTTCGACCATGCCGCCAGCGCCAGCCTGAGTCGGAAAACGGCAGGAGTGGCTTGGAGTTTCCGGTTTGAACGGGAAATCCCGCGCTGCGCCACGATGCGGGGCTTGCGGTGTTGAGGGCGGGGTGAACGCGTTCGAGGGAGGGGCCGTCTCCGGCGGGTGCGACGGGCCAAGGGAACGCGTTTTGATAACGAACGGTGTCGATGGGGTGTCCGTTGGCGTCGCGGAGTCGGAGGGTTTCGCCGCTGTGTTTGAGTTTTCCTGGGAGGGGGCCCAGAGGTTCGAAGCCGAACTCTTTTCGGAAGGCGACTGGATCGCTGGCGACGACTGCGAAGCCGTTGGGCGGGAGCGTGTGTCCTTTTGGGAACTGATATTTTTCGAGGGTCCAGTGCGAGAGATCCACGGGTTGGGAGCCGGTGTTGTGGATTTCGACGAACTCGCTGGCGCGTTTTTCGGGGGGATGGAAGTGGATTTCGTTGATGACCACTGGCGGAACTGCGGGCGCGCGGAAGCTGAGAGTCCAGAGGACGCAAATAGCCCGACCGATAAAGGGCAAATGGAAGGCGCGATGGGGCGGGGTGCCAGTCACGGGGTTTGGCATGGGTGAAGGTTCCGGAGCAGGAGAATCACCTGAGGGGGCGTCAATGGCAAAGCCCGATGCTCTGCCGGCAGCACGCACGCGGGGGGGAGCGAAAGGGAGAAGGCTCCGTTCCCACCCGGGATACGGAGCCTTCTCGTGTACGGACCACTGACACACAAACTCCCCTTTTTCGGAGGAGTTGGACGATTTTGCCATGAGGGGTCGGACATCCGCTGGGATACGCTTGGGAATTTTTGGAAATCTTTAGGGGCATAAACTCTGCGTGATGGAAAAGGATGAATTGTTCACGAAAACTGAGTTTTGCGTTGGTTGCGGTCGCGGGGTTAGCGGCTGGCGACATGGAAGGAGCGGAGGAGGGG
>JBEEPE010000346.1:0-4955 GCA_041191265.1 Verrucomicrobiota bacterium
TAAGACCTCGTACTCACCAATCTCCATCGCCACCGCATTCGCATCGCCGTAAGCCATCAACCCGCAGGTCGATCCGTGACCGGACATCCGGAATCGCCCAGAGTTGTAGATGATCAAAAGATCCGCGCCCCCGCGCTCAATGAACTTGGCCGAGATACCGGTCCCCGCCCCCGCCGCAATCAACGGCTCTCCCCGGTCCAACGCATTTTGCAACCGGTCTCTGACTTCTTGTCGTGTGTACGGGTTTCCTTTTCCAGTCCAAGGGTTCGGCATAGTGGTACGAAGTTTGAGCGGGAACTCCTACGCCCCAGCACGCGCCGCGAAAAGGCAAAGTGGTTTTGAGATAGGGAAAAGTGCCCCCACAAAGCCGCCCCAATCTCACGGGTTGCCGCAACGCCGCCCCCCCTCTATCCATCAGCCCGTAACCTCAACTGAAAAACTATGGCACTCCAACCCGGCTCCCAAGCTCCCCTCTTCACCCTGAAAACAAAAACGGCTGCAGGCCTCGAAGATTTCCGACTCGCCGATCACATCGGCAAATCCAACCTGGTCCTCGTATTCGTTCCACTCGCCTTCACCGGCGTCTGCACCAACGAACTTTGCTCCCTCTCCGCAGGAGTGTCCGACTACGAAAGCCTCAATGCAAAAGTCGTCGGCATCAGCGTGGACAGCCCGTTCGCCCAAGAAGCGTGGGCCAAAAAGGAAAACATCACCCTCCCGTTGGTGTCCGACCTGAATAAGGAGGCCACCAACGCCTATGACGTGCTGTTCAAAGGCCTCGCCGGCATCGGCGACACCTCCGCGCGCGCTGTCTTCGTCATCGACCGCTCAGGGACCATTCAACACGCACAGGTCACCGCCACACCAGGCGACCTTCCCGACTTCGAAGCAGTAAAAGCTGCACTCGCAAAGCTGGCGTAAAGCACCGTGAAATCCGGCGCACTCCGCGCCTCGGCTCCTCTCCTGGCCTTCAGTCGGTCGGTGTCCGCTGAAGGCTCCTTCGTTTCAATGCCGATCAAACTCGAACAAGTAATCCAAAACGCGCGCCGCCTCCTCCGCCAAGCTCTCGCGAACATCTTGCTCCCGAGAGGATTGCCCCGCCCGCTCACACGCCGAGGTGAGTCGCTCCGGACTGAACCCGGTCGCAAACAATCCCGCAGGCGGCTTCCCCGCAGCCCGAAACCAGTAGTTCGCATTCCAAAAGTCCCCCTCCCTCCGATGCATCATCCCATGGCAGTAGGAACCCAAGAATCCGGACTCCTCTTGAAAAATGGCATGCGCCTGAGGCAAGGCATCCACCGCATACCAGAGGAGACCTCGAACCAGTTCCGAGGCCCCCGTACGAACCGACTCCTTCGGAATCTCAAGCCCCGCAACTGCCGCCCAAACGCCCCGCGCTTCCCGACCCGATTCCGAGTCGCCCACAACGACCAACTCAAACCCCTGCACAGAGCACAGAAAAGACTCCACCGCCTCGGGCCAGTCCTTACGACGGTACTTCAAGATGTCGTGCATCCCGTCAGACTACCCCCCGTCCACCGCGAAAAACAATCGTTCCAACCCAGCATGCCTTGGGACGCGTGATTGCCCGCCCCCCGCCACTAACCCCATACTAACAACACTCGCATGCAAGTCACTGCCACCACCGAAGCACGCAGCGCGGCGGACCGCGTCATCGCCGGCGAACGCATTTCGCAGGAGGACGCGCTCGCCCTGTACCACCTCCCCATGCCAGAGCTCGGAGCGCTCGCAACCGCCCGACGAAACCAGCTGAAACGAGAAGCGTACGACGGAACGGGAAACTCCGTCGTAACCTACATCGTCGACCGAAACGTGAACTACACCAACGTCTGCAACGTTTACTGTAAGTTTTGCGCGTTTTATCGAACAGAGAAGGACGACGACCACTACGTCCTGTCGCACGAGCAAATCGGGGAAAAACTTGCCGAACTCGACAGCATCGGTGGCGTCCAAGTTCTCCTCCAAGGCGGCCACCATCCCCGCCTCCGCATCGAACACTACTTGGAAATGCTGCGCTACATTCGAGCCCGTTTTCCGAGGATTAACGTGCACGGATTCTCCCCGCCCGAGTTCCAACACTTCTCCAAAGTGTTCGGAATGCCCGTGGCGGATGTGCTTCGCGAATTCAAGGCTGCCGGTCTCGGCTCCATTCCGGGGGGCGGTGGAGAAATCCTCGTCGATCGGGTGCGCTCCCGAATCTCGCCGCTCAAGTGCAACTCCGACGAATGGCTCGAGGTCATGGAACGCGCCCACGAAATCGGCCTCAACTCCAGCGCAACCATGATGTTCGGTCACGTCGAGACCGTTGAGGAACGCTTTCAACACCTACAACGGCTCCGGGATTTACAAGATCGCACCCGAGGGTTCACCGCCTTCATCTGCTGGACGTTCCAAGCGGAGAACACCGTCCTCAAAGCCGAACCCGTCGGATCCACCGAGTACCTCCGCATGCAGGCACTCTCCCGCATCTTCCTCGACAACATCGAAAACCTGCAGAGTTCTTGGGTCACCCAAGGCCCCAAAATCGGCCAACTCGCCCTCCACTACGGTGCCAACGATTTCGGGTCCGTCATGATGGAAGAGAACGTCGTGTCGAGCGCTGGGACTTCTTTCCGACTCCAAGCGCAGGAAATCGAGACACTGGTTGCCGAGGCCGGATTCACGCCAAAACGGCGAAATACCTGGTACGAACTCCTAAACTAAGCACCCGCCAACGCATTCCCTGCTTGACGTCGACACAGGAAAACCAACCTACTCTGGGATAGTAGGCCGCGCGACCGTTTGAGGCCCTCCGTAGCCTGCTGTCACCCACCAACCTCCATGCGTAACCAAACTGCCATTGTTTGTGCCGTTAGCGTCGCCGCGATTTTGCCCGCGGCCCTCGCCCAAAGCCCGGCTCAATCCGCCCCGCTCATTAAATCCATCCAAGTCCAGTTCGCTGGGGCTTCCACGGTCAGTGAAGACCGAATCCTTGCGAACATGCGCACCCGCGTCGGCCAACCCTACTCGGACCCCGTCGTCGAAGACGATATCAGGAGCCTTTACGGGAGCGGCGTCGTTTCTAATGTGCGCATCTTCGGCGAACCGCAATCCGATGGGGTGCGGGTCATCGTGCTCGTCCAAGGAAAATCCCTGCTGACAGAAATCGAAGTCAAAGGAGCCAAAGAAATCTCCGAGAAACGCGTCCGCAAAGAAATCGGCTCCAAACTCGGCTCTCCCGTGAGCGAGGGAACCCTCGAATCCGACCGCCAGAAGATTCTCACGGTCTACCAAGACAAAGGCTTCGGCTCGGCAAAAGTTACCTTCAAGGTCGCTGCAAATGAGAAAACCGGCGCCAGCAAAGTAACGTTTACGATCGACGAAGGCGAGAAGGCCCTAGTCAAAACCCTCCGCTTTGAAGGAAACACTTCCCAAAAAGCATCCAAGCTTCAGGACGTTGTTAAAACAAAGAAAGCCGGACTCGGGAGTTTCCTCACAAAGTCTGGCCGTCTCAATAACGAGCAACTCGAGGACGACGCCAAGGCACTCCGCGAGTTTTACCAGAACCAAGGCTTCATCGACGTCCGAATCAACGTCGACCAGCAAGAGGTCAAAGGCGGCATCGCAATCACCTTCCAAATCAACGAAGGCAAGCGCTACGAAGTCGGCAATATCTCCATCCACGGCGCTAAGGTTTTCTCCGAATCTGAAATTCAGGCCGTCACAAAAGTGCGCGCGGGCAATGTTTACTCGCCAGCAGCCATTCGCGCTGACATCAAACAGATTCAAGACCTCTACGGATCAAAAGGTTACGCAGATTTCCAGTCGGGAGCCCGAACCAAACCCGCCGGTGGCAACCGAGTCGACCTTGAGTTCAACTTCGATGAAGGACGCATCTCAAAGGTGAACCGCGTAAACATCTCAGGCAACACGAAGACGAAAGACAAAGTCGTCCGCCGTGAACTTGCCCTCGCACCAGGCGAGATTTTCAACACCAAGAAGATGGACGCCAGTCGTGAACGTCTGAACAACCTGAATTACTTTTCGAAGGTTGAAGTTTACCCATCCGAGACAGGGCGAGATGGCGTCAGAGACTTGAACGTTCTCCTAGAAGAGAAAAGGACAGGGCAGCTGAACTTCGGAGCGGGATTCTCTTCAAACGATAACCTCCTCGGCTTTGCCGAAGTTTCCCAGTCGAACTTCGACATTAGCAACTGGAACAACTTCACCGGTGGTGGCCAGAAGTTCAGAACACGCGTCCAGTATGGGGTGCTACGGAAAGATATCTCCGTCTCTCTCACCGAACCGTTCCTGTTCGACCGTAAACTCTCCTACACCCAAGAGCTGTTCTATCGGTCGGCGTCTTTCGTTTCTGATGCCTACTCAGAACAACGGTTCGGATTCGACTCGAGCCTTCAATGGCCTACCTCTGAGTTCTCCAGAACGCGCGCAGGCTACCGACTCGAAAACATTGGAGTCGATATCACCGACTCAACCATCAACGTGCCTGACTTGAGAAACCTCAAAGCCGCTGGGGACCTCATCAAAAGCCAGGTGTACGGGTCGTGGATTTACGACAGCCGAGACTCCCTTTTCCTCTCAAGAAAAGGCCATCGCATTGAAGTTGGGGGATCTGTGTCCGGTGGACCACTCGGAGGCGACATTGACGTATACACACTCAACACTCAGGCAACAAAGTACTTCAACCTGCCTTGGGACACGATTCTTACCCTAGACGGAGAGCTCGCAGTCGCAGATTCCTACTCAGGCGGAGAAACCTACGGCGGCGTGCCACTCTATGATCGACTCTTCCTCGGGGGGGTAAACAACCTGCGCGGCTTCCGGTTCCGCCACGCAACCCCTTTCTTCACGGGAACCAATGAGCCAAGCGGCGGTCGTTCACTCTCACGAGCAACGGCGGAACTCACCGTGCCCGTCATGGAAAAAGTCCGAGC
>JBEEPE010000347.1:0-7343 GCA_041191265.1 Verrucomicrobiota bacterium
TACGTCGTTCGCTCGGGGGAGGAAGCCGTCGTCATCGATCCCGGTGATGGTTCGCTGTTCCCCTCGTTGTCCGAACTGAAGGTCTCCCGCATCTCCAAAATCCTTCTCACGAGTCACCACCGCGAGCTTCTTCAAGGCCTCGAAACCCCGCCGCAAAATGTCCCCATCGCGGCTCCCCGTGACGAACAGGCGTTCCTCGAGGCGCCCACGTCCTTCCGAAAATGGACGCCACGCTTGTCGGACAAGTTCGCGGTCCACGGCTCCAGTTATCTTCGCCCACCAGCCACTCCACTCAAATGCGCCGAATGGCTCGTCGAGGGAGACTCTCTGTCCCTCAACTCACAAACCCTCACCGCCGTCTCAACACCCGGCCACTCTCCTGGCGCACTCAGCTACGTGCTCAAACGCGGGAACGAATCCATCGTCTTCTCCGGTGGCGTCATGCACGACGGTGCGCGGATGACAAACTGGTTCGATAGTGAGTGGGATTACGGCTTTGCAAAAGGCATCGACGCGTTGATGGCTTCCGCCAAAAAGCTGAGTGCTCTCGGAGCCTCCACCGCACTTCCCTCGCACGGTCCGGTCATCAAAGACGCAGCCGCACAGTTTCAAACCTTCGAATCCCGCCTAGAAACGTTCCGTCCCGATTACCTGCGCGGCTACCCAGTCGACAATCTCTCAAAGCGTGGACCGCACCCCGCAACCAAACCAACCAAGGCAGGCCCCATCGTCCAAGTCACCCCGCACCTCTACATGTTCGGACCCGAGATGGCGGGAAAAAACTTTGCAATCCTCATCGCAGACAGCGGCCACGCGCTTCTTCTCGACTGCGGCCTCTTCTCGCGCGTCGTCCTCGAACGCCTCATCGCCGACATGAAAGAACACCTCGGCCTCAAGCAGATTGACGCATGCTGGATCTCACACTCCCACGGAGATCACTTCACTCTTTTTCCCGCGCTCCAAGAGCACGGCGTGAAGTTTTGGACAATGGACTCCATCGCGGACAAGTGCGAGAACCCGCGCGCGTACGACTACCCCGCGATGATTGGCGCGTACAACGCCGGATTCGAGAGCGCGAAGATTGATCGGATTCTCAAGGCTGGAGAAATCATCGAATGGGAAGGGTACAAACTTCATGTCGATTGGATGCCCGGCCAAACCGAGTTCGGCAACGCTCTCTGGCTCGAACTCGATGGCAAAAAGGTCGTCTTTACCGGCGACAACATCTTCGCCGATCCGAACGACTCCAGTCAGAACGGACACGAATGCGTAAACGCCAAAAACAGCGCGATTATCAGCGAGGGATATCTCGTCGCGGCCAAGTATTTGGAACGCGTCAACCCTGACCTCATCGTCGGTGCGCACGGAGTGTTGATGACGAATCCGAGCGCCTTGGTTCAGCGTTACAAAGCATGGGCTGAGCGCATGATTTCGCGCTTCCGCGAGCTGTTGCCCGATACCGATTACGAATACCAGTTCGATCCTTACTGGGTCAGCGCCTACCCCTACCGAGTCGATTTGCGCCAACAAGACTCAACAACCGTCACGGTCACCGTTCGGAACTTTCGGACGACACAGCAGAGCCACCAAATCACTCTCCAAACTCCGCCCGGAATCCGAGCTGAACCCCAGACCCTTTCCGGCACCATCGCAGGTCAAGGCCGCCAAAGTTTTCCAGTCAAACTCACCGTAACCAACCGAGACGCGCTCCCTTCCGGCGTTCAAATCGCCCCAATGGACATTCACCTCGACGCCCACCGTTACGGACAACTGTTCGACTTTATCCTTCTCGGAAAAGACGAGTGAGCGCCTAATCAAACCAATGACCAAGAGTCCAAGCCGTGCTCGGACTCTCTCGCTATGAGGGCGCGGACTACGCTCCGCTCAAATCGCCCCCGATTAAGGACATCAAGGATTGATGAAAATCTGCCCGCTACCTGGGTCACGGACCGGTTGCCCTGGTGCGTAACGCCGAGTGTCCACCAACTGATTGGTGTACGGGCTAAAGACGTATCCATGCTGTGCGCTCGGCCTCGCATAAGGGTAAGACGGCGCTGGGGCAGCCTGCGGAACCCCAGAACCGTAGGGAGCCGGCGGCGGCCCGCCTCCCGCCTCCGCGCGTCCTTTCATTTTTTGATTCTCGCCGTACTGCCCAACCACATAACCGGCAGCACCCCCAACGAGCGCCCCAGCAGCCACGTCACGCCCCTTCGCACCTCGCCCCATTCCACCAATGGCTGCGCCGGTCATGGCTCCTAACAATGCGGACTGTTCTGCCGTTTCGCACGCGACCAAACCAAGGGCGGTGCACAGTGAAACCACAACTCGGATGTTTCTCATAGCTGCGCTAAACTTACCCCAATCCGGAGTTTTATCAAATACAGGCCCCTCACCATGCTGAAACTACTCGCCATCACCCCGACCATTTTTCTCGGACTCCTCCTGTGTCCTCAGCTTCGTGCCGAGGTCGATTTCACCCGTGAAGTCCGGCCAATCCTCGCTCAATACTGCTTCAAGTGCCACGGCATCGACGAAAGTGCGCGAAAGGGAAACCTCCGCCTCGACCGTCGCGAGGACGCTCTGCAAGCCGGAGAATCAGGATCCACTGCCATCACTCCCAGCGCGCCCGAAAAGAGCGAAATCATCCGGCGCATCGTCTCCACAGACCCCGATGAAATCATGCCGCCCCCGTCGGCGAAGCACGCCCTTTCACCGCTCCATGTAAAGGTTCTGACACAATGGGTTCGTGAGGGCGCAAAATATCAACCGCACTGGTCCTTCCAGCCGCCCCTGAAACCGACCCCACCCGCGTACCATCAAGCGAAACATCTCTCCTCGCATCCCATCGATCGCTTTATCGGAGAGCAACTCGCCCAGAAAGGGCTGCGCCCCTCCGGGCCCGCTCAGAAAGAGACACTCCTTCGCCGACTCAGCCTCGATCTTGTGGGACTGCCCCCCACTCCCGCCGAAACTCGCGCGTTTGTGAACGACCGCTCGGATAACGCCTACGAGAAAGCCGTGGATCAGCTACTTGCCTCACCTCGCTACGGAGAACGCTGGGCAAAAAAGTGGCTCGACCTCGCGCGCTACGCGGACACCAACGGTTACGAAAAAGACCGTCCGCGCTCCATTTGGCCCTTCCGCGATTGGGTCATTCGAGCACTCAACGAGGACATGCCTTTCGACCGGTTCACCATTGAACAAATCGCGGGAGATATGCTCCCCTCGCCGACTCGAGATCAGCTTATCGCGACGGGATTCCACCGTAACACCATGATCAACGAGGAGGGCGGAGTTGACCCTCTCGAGTTTCGGTTTCACGCCATGACCGATCGCGTCGCCACTACCGGCTCAGCTTGGCTCGGATTAACCCTCGGCTGCGCCCAGTGCCACACCCACAAAAGCGACCCCATCCTTCATCGCGAATACTATCAACTCCTCGCGCTGCTCAATAACGCGGACGAACCAGAGCTAGAACTGCGCGACCAACAACAAGATGAGGCCGCCCAGAAAAACCGTGCGCAGGCCGATGCCCTTCTCAAGAACCTCTCGGAGAAGTGGCCCATCGAAACAGGACCGTGGACCATCCCAACCGTCCTCTCAGTCACCCAGAGCAGCGCTCAACCAGCAACAGTCGATTCAGAGGGATCTATCATCACCTTCGCGGAATCTCCTGAGACAGAATCCACTACCATTCATCTCCGCACCACAGAACGTTCGCTCGCATCCCTTCGCCTGGAGGCAATCACGGATAAGCGACTTCCATCCGGAGGACCGGGACGGGCCAGAAATGGAAACTTCGTGCTCTCCGAGATTGAAGTCTACGCGAAGCCAATCGGCGCCCCAAACGCTGAGGAAACAAGGCTCGCCATCGCGAGCGCAGAGGCGTCGATCGAGCAGGACCGTTTCCCAGTGAAAGACGCCTTTGATCTCTCACCCAAAACCGGCTGGGCCATCGACCCTGGTCCAAAGCGCGGCCCCCTCAACGTTTCCAGAGAAGCCACGTTCCGATTTGAAAAGCCGTTCCAGGCGGAGAGCGGCATCCAGTTGCGGGTCGTTCTACACCAGCAGTTTGGATCAAAGCATGTTCTCGGAAAGTTCAGGCTCTCTGTGCCAACGACTCCTCTGTCCTCAGATCAACTCGCAGAGCGACGCAAACAATCTCTCGACGCAGCTTTCACGGCTTGGATTAACGAGCGGTCCGCGCATGCCGCGACGTGGACTCCACTAAAACCCGCAAAAGCCACGTCCAATCTGCCCCTGCTCACCCCACTTCCCGACCACTCCATCTTGGCCTCCGGAGACATTTCCAAGGATGACACTTATGACATTCATTTTGATGCGGTTCCCGCAGGAACGACTGCGCTTCGGCTGGAAGCACTCCCAGACTCCTCTCTGCCCGCCAATGGTCCCGGCCTCACCTACTACGAAGGTCCAAAAGGTGATTTCTTCCTCGGAGAGTTTTCAGCGTCGCAGGATGATCTCCCGTTGATCTTCAACGAGGCTTCAGAAAGTTACAGCGCCAACAACTTCGGCTCCGCACCCGTCACCGCAGCCCTCGCCCTCGACGGAGATCCCCAAACGGGTTGGTCGTGCGCGAAGCGCCCAGGAGTCGCAAATTGGGCCGTCTTCTCCCTCGAAAAACCGACACCCAAAACAGGCCCTCTCCGAATCAAAATGCGATTCGGTCGCCACTACGCATGCTCGCTCGGAAAGTTCCGCATCTCAGCCACCACCTCAAATAACAAGCTGTCGGCCAGTGATATACCAACAGAAACGGAAGTCCTTCTCACGCGAAACCCATCCACTTGGTCGCATGAAGAAAGAGAAACCCTCCTTCACGCATTCCTTCTGTCCACGCCTCAACTCGCACAGGACTCGAAACACATTAAAGACCTCCTGCGACCGATCGCCGGACCCACAACCTTAGTTCTGCGCGAGCGTCCAAAATCTCATCCGCGAATCACGCACCTCCATCACCGGGGCGAGTTCCTGCAACCTAAAGCGCAGGTCGAGCCTGACATACCAGAGCAGCTCAGAACCCCTTCAACACCCCCGGTTCACTCCCGGCTCGACTTCGCAAAATGGCTGGTTTCACCCGAGAATCCCCTCACTGCGCGAGTGTTAGTCAACCGCCATTGGGCGGCCTTCTTCGGTCGCGGTATGGTCAAAACGCAAGCCGACTTCGGCATCCAAGGCGATGCCCCCTCGCATCCAGAACTTCTCGACTGGTTAGCGCGCGAGTTCCAAGAAAACGGCTGGTCCATGAAAAAGTTGCACCGATTGATTGTCACGAGCCGCACCTATCAACAGTCCTCCGTTGTCACTCCAGAAACGTTGAAAGCAGATCCAGAAAATGTCCTCCTCGCGCGCGGCCCGCGCTCACGCCTTGAGGCCGAACAAATCCGGGACGTCATGCTTCACGCCAGCGGACTTCTTTCGCCAAAAATGTTTGGCCCATCGGTTTATCCTCCTCAACCTCAGGGAGTCACCGAAGCAGCCTATGGCGGTGGAGCATGGAACACGAGTCAGGGCGAGGATCGCTATCGCCGCTCGCTGTACACCTTCATGAAGCGCTCGGCTCCCTTCGCAATGTTGGGAACGTTCGATGCACCGAGCGGCGAAGTGTGCGTGGCTCGGAGAGAGAATACCAATACCCCGCTGCAATCTCTGACCCTGCTCAATGACGACGCATTCATGGAGATGGCTCGTCACGCAGGCAAAGTCGCTGCGGAGTCAGCAGGTGACGACGAGACTCGCCTGACAGAGCTGCACCTCCGATTCACCGGAAGATCGCCCGACGTATCTGAGCGCGAGAACCTTCAACGCTATCTCACCAAACAGCGCGCACGGCTCACTTCCGGTGAACTCAAAGCCGATGCGCTCCAGTCCTCCGCAAAATCGACCTCCGTGGAATCCGCTGCGTGGACACTTGTCGTGCGCGCACTCATGAACCTTGACGAAACCATCACCAAAAACTGAAGCCTCATGAACCCAGCATCTCACACCTCTCGCAGATGGTTTCTCAATGAGTGCGGCATTGGCCTCGGCAAGATGGGACTGGCCAGTCTCATAGCCAGCTCGCGCTCGTCGTTTGCCTCCACCGCAACACCCGCAGGAGCCCACTTCACTCCGAAAGCTAAGGCCGTCATCCACTTGTTCATGGCAGGCGCGCCCTCCCAACTCGATCTCTTCGACAATAAGCCCGCTCTCCAGCGCTTTGATGGAAAGCCGTTGCCTCCGTCCGTCATCGGCGGACAACGGTACGCATTCATCCGCTCAGACGCGGCAGTCATGGCACCTCGCTTCGCTTTTTCTAGGCATGGACAGTCAGGAACTGAACTCAGCGAAACCTTGCCGCATCTCGCGAAGGTCATCGATGACATCTGTCTCGTGCGTTCGGTCACGACCGATCAGTTCAACCACGCGCCTGCGCAGATTTTTTTAAACACCGGGTTTTCTCAACCTGGCAGACCTAGCATCGGATCGTGGGTAACGTACGGGCTCGGGGCCGAGTCAAAAGATCTGCCCGCATTTGTGGTGATGAGCACGGGATCCGGCATCAGCGGCGGCAACGCCAACTGGTCAAGCGGCTTTTTACCAACCGGATACACTGGCGTCCGATTCAGAAACCAAGGGGACCCCATTCTGAACGTCAGCTCCCCCAAGGGCGTCGACACGGAGGCGCAACGAGACACGCTCGAGGTGGTGTCAGCGTTGAATAAGTCGAGCCTCCAACGCGTTGGCGATCCCGAGATTCAGACGAGGCTCGACGCATACGAAATGGCGTTCCGCCTTCAAACCAGCGCCCCGGAACTGATGGATTTGAAAGGCGAATCCAAAGCCACTCTTGACGCGTACGGATGCGAACCAGACAAGCCCTCCTTCGCGCGCGCCTGCCTCCTCGCGCGGCGCATGGTCGAGCGCGGCGTACGATTCATCAACATCTATCACGAAGGCTGGGACGCTCACTCCGGACTCGTCGGCAACCACACCGGCAACTGCAAGAAAACGGATCAAGCGTCTGCCGCACTCGTCAACGATCTCAAAGAGCGCGGCCTGCTCGATTCCACCCTCGTCGTCTGGGGTGGCGAGTTTGGGCGAACGCCCATGGTTGAAAATAATCCGGCGCTTGGCCGAACGCTCGGAAGAGATCACCACCCCCAGTCTTACTCCATGTGGTTAGCAGGTGGGGGGATACGAGGAGGACTGACGTATGGAAAAACCGATGAGTTCGGCTTTCATGTCGTCGAAAATCCCGTCCACGTTCACGACCTTCAGGCAACGATTCTCCACTGCCTTGGCTTGGATCACGAACGACTCACCTTCGATTTCCAAGGCCG
>JBEEPE010000348.1:0-3589 GCA_041191265.1 Verrucomicrobiota bacterium
AAACGTCCGAGCAGCGGATTCCGGTCGTGATTATCCATCACGAGGGCTCCTCGGGTTTGCAGGGTGACCTCTGCGACATCGTTTTTTGCGATGTGGTCTCGTCCGCTCGTGACCGTGTCGAGCGTGGATGCATCGATAATGCGTTCGATGTGAACGATTTCCGCGTCGAGTTCTTGGGTGGCGAGTTTGATTCGGTACGGTTGCCCTTTTTGGAGGTTGGTTTTTCCCATCCAGAAGATGCGCGCTTTGAAGCGGTTGGAGACGATGGGCGCGTCGGTTTCGAGGGAGGCTAGGTGTCCGCGTCGAACAAAGATTTGTTCGGTGAGGGTGATGGCAACGGAGTCACCGGCTTTGGCTTCGGTTTTTGTTGGGGCGCTCCAGACTTCGATGGATGCGACGGTGCTGGTTTTGTTGTCGGGCGAGAAGACGAGTTGATCGCCGACTCGGAGGGTTCCGGATTCGATTCGTCCGGCAAAGATGCGTCGGTCATCGAAGCGGTACACATCCTGGATGGGGAACCGGAGCGGCATGTCATTGAGCGGCACGGGGGGCTCGAAGGTGTCGAGCATTTCGAGGACGGACGGGCCTTTGTACCACGGGGCTGGATTTGAGCCATCGAGGGCGCCGCGTTTTGCGATGTTGATTCCTTCGCGAGCGGAGATGGGGACGAAGGTGCGTGCTTCGACTCCGATTTGTTTGAGGAATGCGGAGTATTCTTCGCGCACGCTGGAGAAGATTTCTTCGGAGAACCCGACGAGATCCATTTTGTTGATGGCGACGACGACCTGTTTGATTCCGAGGAGGGAGAGCAGGTAGCCGTGGCGTCGGCTTTGTTCTTGGACGCCCTCATTTGCGGCGATGAGGAGGACAGCGGCATCGGCGCTGGCGGCACCGGTGATCATGTTCTTGAGGAACTCTTTATGGCCCGGGGCGTCGATGATGACGTAGGGGCGTCGGTCCGTTCGGAACTGGATTTGGGTGGTGTCGATGGTGATGTTTTGCTCTTGCTCTTCGAGAAGGGAGTCGAGGAGGAAAGCGTATTCGAAGTCCATCCCTTCGGCTTCGGCGGCGGCCTTGATTTGGGCGACTTTTCCGTCGGGGAGGGAGTTGGTGTCGTGGAAGATGCGTCCGATGAGGGTGGATTTACCGTGGTCGACATGTCCGACGAAGACGACGCGCAATCGGTCTGCGGCGGGGGCTGTGAGAGGGTTAGAAGACATGGAAGTGCGTAGAGAGTGGGTGTTGTTGAGAGAGGTGCAGGCGGTTGCGCGTTACTGTTACATGAAACCTTTTGCGCGGAGTTTCTGCATGGCGTTGCGTTCGTAGTTATCTTGGGCGCGTCCGGCTCGTTCGCTGGTTTTGGTGGTGCGCAGTTCTTCGATGATATCGTCGATGGAAGATGCGTCGCTTTCAGCGGGATTGCTGATGGGCCAGCAGCCGAGGGAGCGGAAGCGGCGACGGACGCCGTCTGGGCTGGTGCGGGAGAAATACATTTGGGGGATGGGGATTCCCTCTCGCTGGATGTAGAGCCAGATGTCGCGTTCGGACCAATCGAGGAGAGCTTGGACGCGGACGTGTTCGCCTGGGGCGCAGGATGTTGTGAACTGGTTCCAGAACTCTGGGGGTTGGTCTTTGTAGTCCCATTCGAAGTCTTTGTTGCGCGGGGAGAAGTAGCGTTCCTTGGCGCGGGTGGGGTCTTCGTCGCGGCGGATGCCGGTGATGAGAGCGTCCCATTTGTGTTCTGCCATTACTTGTTGGAGGGCCGCGGTTTTGAGTTCGTGGGTGACGGTGACTGGGTCTGCGGTGTCGTAGCCGATGGGGCCGCGAGCGGCGTATTCGCCGGTGCCTGCGCGGGCGTCCTCGTTGATTTTAACGATGAGGTTGAGGTGGTGGTAGGCCACGGCCCAGTCTCGGTACGCGAGCATTTCTGGGAACTCGTATGTGGTGTCGATGTGCAGGAGGGGGTAGGGGATATGCCCGCAGAACGCCTTTTTGGAGAGCCAGATGAGGACGTTGGAATCTTTGCCCATGCTCCAGGGCATGCAGATATTTTTGAAGTGATGAAAGGCTTCGCGGATGAGGAAGATGCTCTGGGCTTCGAGTCGATCGAGGTGGATGGCATCTTCGTGGGAGATTTTCTCGGGGAAGAAGGCGGGGCAGGAACCGGCGGGAGGTGCGGGGTACTGGCGACCGTAGGCGGGGTGGCCTGATAGGTCCGGGAGTTTCGGAAGTTCGGTAGGGTTGTGAGTGCTCATAGCGATGGTTTTTGAAAGGCGGGTTTGGGTTTAGATGGAGGCTCCGAGAAAGGTGTGGATTCCGCATTCGGCTTTGTCGAAGCCGGTCCAGCGTCCGGCGCGTTCGTGTTCGCCGGCGGCGGTGGGTCGCGTGCAGTGGGTGCAACCGATGGAGCGGTAGCCTTTGGAGGAGAGGGTATTGGTCGGGATGTTGTGTGTTTTGAGGTAGGCTTGGACTTGTTCTTTTGACCAAGCGGCCATGGGGTTCAGTTTGAGGATGTATCGGTCGCGGAGGACGTCGAAGTGGTAGAGTTCGAGGAGTTGGACGCTGGATCGGGTATCGCTTTGTTGGCGGCGAACGCCGGTGATCCAGACGGCGAGGTTTGAGAGTTTATTTTGGAGGGGGACGACTTTGCGGAGGGTGCAGCAGAGGTCGGGTTTTTTGAGCCAGAGTTCGTTGCCGAGTTCGGCGGCCTGTTGTTCGGGCGACTGGTCGGGGTGGATGGATTCGATGGGGATTCCGAAGGATGCTTCGAGTTGGGCTTTGAGCGCGAGGGTTTCGGGGAAGAGAAATCCGGTGTCGATGGTGAAGACGGGGAGGGGAATCCCTGCGGTGACGGCGTGATGGATGGTGACAAGGCCGGCGCCTTGGAAGCTGGTGCCGATGGCGGCGGCGGTGCCGTATTCGTTCCAGGCCCATGAGAGGAGCTCGGTGAGCGGCGCGTTTTCGAAGGCCGCGTTGAGTTGGCGGACAGCCTCAGGCGTAGGCGGATGGAAAAGGGCGCTCATTGTCTATAAAAACGATAGGAATACTATCGCACGCCGCAATGGGGTGGTCAAGGGGAAGGTGTGGCGGGATTTCCCAGGCCGTTGGCCGTGTGGGTGTGTGGGTGTGTGGGTGTGTGGGTGTGTGGGTGTGTGGGTGTGTGGGTGTGACGGGTTTTTCCAGGCCGTTGGCCTGGGCTGACATGGGGGCGCGCCTTTGGCGCTTGTTTGGGGGAAATCGGCTTGCGCGTCGGCGCAGTGGGCGCGTCGGCTTAGTAGACGAGCCAGGAGTTCCACGAGGCGAAGCCCAGGGCACCGAGTGCGGAGATGATGAGCCAACCGCGACTGTGTTTACCCAAGAGGGTCAGGACGATGAATGCTAGGAGGGTTATCGCGCCCATCAGTGAATACGTCACGCCGGGGGGAAGGGTGTCGAGTCCGGGGATGTTGCGGAGGAAGGCACCAGGCAGGGTGGGGAGGGCTTTGAGCAAACTCCAGCGGTGGGTGTCCGAGGGCATGGTTCGGAACAGAATCCAAGCAAAGGGTAGGTACAGGCAGATCAGGTGGATAAGAACGACGGTGCCGGTGCG
>JBEEPE010000349.1:0-8176 GCA_041191265.1 Verrucomicrobiota bacterium
CCTCCAACTTCAAACGCGGCAAATCCATCGGTTGCTGAATCCGCACGTCCACCGCCCCACGAACCGACCGAATCTCACGCAACATCTCCACTGCCAACGCGCGATTCTCCTCCGTGTTCCGACCCCGAATCTGAATATCAAACGGAGCCGGCAACCCAAAGTTCAGCGTCTGCGACACAATGTCCGCCGGCAGGAAATAGAACATCACACCGGGAAACTCGACCCCCAACCGTAACCGCAACCGCCGCACATACTCCTCCGTCGGTCGATGATCTCGGCTCAAGGAAACCAACACATCCCCGTCCCCCGTCCCAATCAGTCCATTATTTGAATAACTCAAACTAATCCCCGACGTCGGAATCCCCGTATTGTCCAAAATACCAACCAACTCATTCGAAGGAATCTCCTCCCGAATCACTCGTTCCACCTTTTCCGCAATCATCACCGCCTCCTCCAAACGCAATCCCGTCGGCGCTCGAAAATGCAACCGGAACTGGCCCGAATCCACCGCTGGGAAAAAGTCGCGCCCCAACCCAGGAACCAACGCCAAAGACACCGCAATCCCCGCCACCATCACAAACAAAGAAACCATGCGGTACCGCAATACCGCGCTCAAAACCGAAACATAAAACCCACGCACCCCCTCAAACCCCGCCTCGAATACCCCCTGAATCCACACAAACGGCGCCGCCCAAATCGACACACCCGCCCCACCTCCTGCGCCATGCTCCCCGTGAAACGAAGACTCGCGATAGAACCAGTGCACCATCGTCGGGATCAAAGTCCGCGAGAGGAAGTAACTCGCGAGCATCGCGAAAATCACCGCCTCCGCTAGCGGCACAAACAAATGCCGCGCAACCCCCGGTAAAAAAAACATCGGCACGAAAACAATGCAAATGCACAACGTCGACACAAACGCCGGCAACGCAATCTCCTGAGCTCCATCCAAAATCGCTCGAATCAACGGTTTACCCATGGCCATCTGACGATGCACGTTCTCGATCTCAACCGTTGCGTCATCAACCAAAATCCCAACCGCCAAGGATAACCCGCCCAGTGTCATCAAGTTAATCGTCTCCCCCAACGCGCTCAACACGAGCAACGAACTCAACACCGCCAACGGAATCGACACCGCAATAATCACCGTGCTGCGCCAAGACCCGATGAACAAAAGAATCATCAAAGCCGTCAAACCCGCCGCAATCACTCCCTCCTTCACCACCCCCTCAATCGCGTGCTTCACAAACACCGACTGATCCGAGAACTCCTTCACATGAAGGTCGTTCGTTACTGTCGCCAACGCCTTCGGCATCTCCTCTTTAATCCCGCGCACCACATCCATTGTCGAGGCCATCCCACTCTTCAAAATCGTCAGCAACACCCCCCTCTCTCCATCCCGCCGAACCACATTCGTCTGCGGTTGTGCCCCATCCCTCACCTGCGCCACATCCTTCAAACGAACCACCGCTCCCTTCACCGTTCGAATCGGTAACTCATTCAAATCCTCAATCACCTTCGGACTCCCATTCACCTCCACGTCGTACTCTGTCCCCCCAATCTTCGCAGTACCCGTCGGCAAAATCAGATTCTGAGCCGAAACCGCATCCACCACGTCCTGCGCATTCATGCCCATCGACTTCAACGCCGTTAGGTCCAAATCCACCGATACCACCCGCTGCTTTCCCCCATACGGCCACGGAATCTGAGCCCCCTTCACCGTGGCAACCGCCGTCCGTATCTGGTTCAACGTCACATCGTAAATCTCACCCTCAGACATCCGATCACTCGTAATGCTGTACTGAAGAATCGGCACCGTGGACGCGTTGTACCGAATAATCAACGGGGGGGTCTGTCCCGGTGGCAGCAATCGCAAAATCGTCTGCGCAATCGCCGTCAACTGCGCCACTCCCCCATCCACCGAGGCCCCTTCTCGCAAGAACACCTTGATGATTCCCACCCCGTTGTAGCTGTTCGATTCCACATGATCGATGTCGTTCACCGTCGCACTCAACGACCGCTCATGCGCATAGATAATTCGCTGCTCAATCTCCTGCGCACTCAACCCCGAGTACTGCCAAATCACCGAAATCACCGGAATGTTGATCGATGGAAAAATGTCCGTCGGCGTCCGGAGCACCATCAACGGCGCCAACAACAAAAGAGCCAGCGCCATCACCACAAAGGTGTACGGACGCCTCAACGCGAGACGAACAATCCACATACCTTTTAAGACCCAGAAAGACCCCGTCCCTCAGGCCCCGCATTCCATACGACTCCGTCCCCCCAACTCACTTCACCAACTCCTCCATCCGCGGATCACGCTGTGCCCCCAGTTCCGTAGCCCGACGATACGCCTTGCGCGCGGCATCCTTGTCCGCCGGTTTCTGCGTCGCACAAACCACGGCGAGATTAAAAAACGCATCAGCGTAATTCGGGTCCAGCGTCGTAGCCGTTTCCAACTCCTTCCGTGCCGCATCCTGCCAACCCTTGCGGCTAGCAACGATTCCCAAGTAGTTGTGCGCCACTGGACTGTTTTGGTTAATCACCAGAGATTGCGACAACTCCTCCACCGCTTGGTCCAGCTTATCCTGAGAGTAGTAAACAATCCCCAACGTCGAACGAGCAAACGCATCGTCCGGCGACAACTCCAACGCCTTGCGAAGCGAGACCTCCGCATCACCCAACCGACCCAATCGAAACTGCGTCACACCCAGATTCGTCAACGCAAATGCGTTTTCCGGATTTGCTGCAATCACCTTGCGGTAAAGCTCTTCCGCTCCCGTGAAATCCCCTTTCTCAAAACGTTCGTTCGCCTGAGAAGCCAACGTGCGGGCCTCATCCGTCATTGGCGCAGCCTTGCCTCGTCCCGTTGCCGCCTGCGGCACCTTCTTGGCAACCGCCCCCGACTCCTCGTCCTTCTTCGGCGCTTCGCCCGTCGGCTTCCCCGACTCCGACTTCATCGGGCCCGACTCACCCTTCCGGGGCCCCGTCTTAATGGCCGAAATCGAAATCGCATCGTCATCAATCTCAACCACAGGCTGCTTAAACAACCCTTTCTCCTGCTCCGTCAACTGAACCACCGGTTCCCCAAGCAGCGCCATCTGCTTGAGCATGATCTCTGACTTAATCGCAAGACGATCCGCTTCCTTCACCAACTCCTGCCTCACACTCTCACGCTCCGCCTGCTCCTTCAGCGAACGACGCACAATCGCCTCCAGCGCAGCCCGCTCCTGTCTCAATCGTTCCTTGTCCGCCCCCGCCTCAGCCCCCTCCTTCTTCGCAGCCTCCAACCGCGCCAACGCGTCGTCCATCCCCTTCTGCAAATCCTTGCTGCGAGCCTCCGCCTCGTCCGCGCGTTTCTTCGCGTCCGCCAGTTGTTTCTTCGCCTCGTTCACCGCAGCAGTCATCTCCGTCATCCGAGAACCACTCCCCTTCCCCTCCTCGCGCGCCTGCTCCAAATCTTTGGAAATCTTCGCCAGTTTTGCTGCAGCCTCCCGATTCTCCGCCTCCAACCGCTCCACCGTTCCTCGCGCGTCCTTCATCTTATCTGCCATGGCAACCGCGGCATCACGCTCGCCAGCCAGCTTAGCCAAAGCCTCCTTCGCCTTCGCCGCCTCAGCCGTAATGGCCTCATTTCGCGCCTTTTCCTCAGCGACCGCCTTCTCCGCACGGTCCTTCTCACGCATCGCCAACGCCGCATTCACCTCCGCCTTCGCCAACTTATCCGACTGACCCTGCAACGCCTTGACAATCGCTGCCTCTCGATCCGCCAAAGCCTTGGCAATCACCTCGTCTTTTTCCTTCTGCGCATCGGCTAGAATTTTTGCCCGCTCCTGCTCCAACTTGGCCGGATTCATTCCCGGCCTCGCTTGAACCTCCGCTTTCAACTTCGCATAAGCCGCATCCTTCTCCTTCACCGCAGCCGCAACCGCCGCCTCGCGCTCCTTTAAAGCATCCGACTGCATCTTCGCCTTCTCGCGCTCCACTTGGGCCGCCGCTTTCTCAGCCTCCGAAGAAGTCGATTTCATCGCCTCTTCCGCCTTCGCCAGCGCCTTCTGCGCGGCATCGCGCTCTGAAGACAACTTTTTCAAATCCAACATCGCGGTATCTCGCTCCGTCCGAACTTTCGCCAACTCACCCGCCGATGTCTTCAACTCCGCTTCAGCAGCCTCTTTAGCCGCCTTCAGCTTAGTGTAGGCCTCCTCCTTCTCTTTCACCGCAGCTGCAACTGCAACCTCCCGCTCCTTCAAGGCATCCGCCTGAACCTTCGCCTTATCCCGCTCCGCCTGCGCAACCATCTTCACCGCCTCCGATGAACTGCTCTTTATCGTCTCCTCCGCCTTCGCCAGCGCCTTCTGAACTCCATCCCTCTCCGCTGCCACCTTTTTCAAATCCGCCGCCACCGCATCCCGATCGTCTTTCAGTTTCTGAACCTCCCCCGACATCGACTTCATTTGCGCCTCCACCTTCACCAACGACCGCTCCGCCGCGTCCTTATCCGCCACCGCCTTCTTCATCCCCTCCTCAGCCGTCACCCTGCCCTGCTTCTCCGTCACCAACGCCTGATTCGCACTCTCCAAATCCTTGCCCGCTCGAGAAAGTTTCCCCTGCAAATCGCTCACGTCCTTAATCGCAACCTCCAGCTTCTTCGTCGCCGAATCCCGCTCCTCCACCAACGACAAAATCCGCTCCTGCGCCTGATTCAATCGCCCCGACAGCCGCTTCTTCAACTCATCCGCCGCATCCAACTCCGCCCCAATCTCCCGCCGCTGCTGCCGCAACCGGTCTCGCTCCGCCTCCAACCCCGCCAAATCCACCGTGCCCTTGGCCGCCGAATCCTTCGCCTCCATCAACGCCTTCTCCGTCACCTGAACACGCTGCTCCAACATCTTCGCACTCTCCTCCGCCTTCGTGCGCCGCCCATCCGCCTCGTTCAACTGCTGCAACAAATCCTGCTTATCCTTCCTCAACCGCGAGGCCTCCTGACTCGATGACTGCAAATCAATCTGAAGCTGACTGAACTGACGCTGGATCTCGGAAAACAGGTTCTTCACCCCCCCTACAGGCCCCCCCGAATCCCCCTCCATCGGTGCCGATGGCAAACCCGAAACGTCAACACTCTTAGGTTTCGATCTACCCGATTCCTCCCCCGCAGAAGGAGGAGATGCAGGCTTCTCCGCCACCTCGCGAACCGGCGACAACCGATCCAACGCCTGCTTCGTCAGCCGCGTCCGGTGCTTCACAATGTCCGGTTCCCACTGGGGATACTTTTTCGCCAAACCGTCCAACCCCTTCAACACCGCCTCATACAAATCAGCCGCTGCCCCCAAGTTGCCCCTTTTCTCAAAAGACTCAGCCTTCTGGTAGTCGCTGAATAACCCGACAAATACCTTTTGCCCCTCATCCGGCGTCTGCGCGTGCAAGGGAGAAAAAAGCAGTCCGATGCACCCGGACACGATAAATGGTAATTTTGTCCTCATAAACCGAACAGCAACACACCACACTATCCGCAAAAGATTCACCCACGCAACGCTGACGAATGCAACGGCCACGCTCCGCCCAACGCCCATCCCTCCACAGACTCCCGGCCCCGCCCCGAACGGAGATTGCCACTTGGATTACCCCCAACCACTACCGCTCCCTCCTCGAACAGAAAACAAACGCCCTTCGGCTCGCCCACATGCCCTCAGGTTGGGTGGACCTCCTCGGCAACGACATCATCCTTCATCACACCGCCCCCGAAGGAATCCAAACCCTCGCCAATCAACTCCCGGATATCCTTCCAACCTTCGACCTCCACCCCCAAAGAATCTTTCAACGCATTCTCCCGCGAAAAAATGAGGACCGGTCCAATCCCGTCCTCCTCCAAGGTGACCCCAGCCTCCCCCTCCAAACCCACGTTCTCGAAAACGGACTCCTCTTCGAACTCGACTTCACCGCGGGCTACTCCACGGGCCTCTTCCTCGACCAACGCACCAACCGGCGCTACCTCGAACAAACCGTCCGCCCAAAACGCCTGCTGAACCTCTTCGCCTACACCTGCGCTTTCTCAGTCGCCGCCGCACGCGCAGGAGCAGAAACTTGCAGTGTCGACCTGTCCCGCAAATCCCTCGACCGCGGGAAATCCAACCTCATCCTCAATGGCTTCCCCGCCGACCCGCACCGCTTCTACGCCGATGACGTGATGGACGTTCTCCCCCGCCTCGAACGCAGAAAAGAGCAGTTCGACTGCGTCATCCTCGATCCCCCAACCTTCTCGCGAGGCAACAAAGGTCGCCGTTTTCAAGTCGAAGATCATCTCGGGGAAGTGCTCTCCGCCGTCATCCCACTCTGTGACAGAAACGCCTCCATCTTGCTCTCCACGAACTGTACCTCCCTCAACCAGCGAACCCTCGAGGCCATCGCCGCCCACACCGTTCGCACGCACCGACGCGGCGCCTCCTACCACCAAGAACCCCTCACCCCAGACCTTCGCGGCCCCGCCATCTCCACCACCACTTGGATTCACCTCCGCTGAACCCGACCACGCCCCCCCGTCAACCGCAACATCACCAGATATCCCGCAGCCAGCGCCACACACGCCCCCACAATCCAAAGCGTGTCCGCCTTAATCGCCCGCACCAACGCCGCAGGGTCTGCCAACAAATCCGGGTGTAACCGCGCCGCCCGTTCGCCCGCCCACGCCAAAACCGCGCACCAAACCGCCGCACCAACCGTGGTCACCAGCGAAAACCCTCCAAACGGCATCCGAACCAACCCCGCAGGAATCGAGATCACATGCCGCACCACCGGCAATAACCGCGCTAAAAAGATTCCGGTTAAACCAAACCTCCGCATCAAAACTTCCCCACGCTCCACCTTGGCCCCATCCAAAAGCACCCACCGCCCCCACCGATCCAGAAAACTGCGCCCCACCATCCTCGCCGCCAAATACGTCAACGCAGACCCCACCCAAGAACCCAACGTCCCCGCAATCACCACCCCCACCAAACTCATCTCACCACGCGCCGCCAAAAATGCCGCCGGAGGAATCACCACCTCGCTCGGCACCGGAAAAATCGAACTCTCCATCGCCATCAAAATCGCCACCCCCCAATACCCCCACTCCCGAACCCAACCAAACCAAGTCACCAACCAATCGTGCATCATCAAAAAAAAAGGGTGCCAGGCGGCACCCCCTCGTAAACACCCAATCCCAACTCAGAAAATCTCCGCATCTTCCGCCAACCCAGAATCCGTCCGAATCGAATCCAACCGGCGCCGCACCCCACTCTCCGACTCCGGCCCACGCCAAACCTTCATCACCGCCCCCACCACCACAGGAACCGCCAGTAACGCCCCAATCGTCAGCAACGTCGTCGCCGTCGTCTTCTGAGTCGGCCGCTGCAACTTGCCCGCAATCAACAAACCAATACCGCAACCCACCGCCGTCTGTGTTACCGTCAGCAACCCCGTATTCAAATTCTCCGTCGAACGTTGAGACATAGAGCGAAACTAGCCCCCACACCCCCTCAAAGCCAATCCCATTCGCACCCCCGCCACCCATGCCTGCCCTCCTCAAAAACCGAGACGAAACCATCACGCTCCTCGAAGACATCGCCCAAATCCTCGAACTCAAAGGCGAATCCGTTTTCAAAGTCCGCGCCTACGCAAACGGCGCCCGAACCCTCGAAACCTTCACCGGCGACTTCGAAGAACTCATCGCCTCCCAATCCCTCTCCAGCCTCCCAGGAATGGGCGACGCACTCACCGACAAAATCACCACCTTCGTCACCACAGGCTCCCTCCCCTACTTCGACGAACTCAAAAAATCCGTTCCCGAAGGTCTGTTCGACCTCTTCGAACTCCAAGGCCTCGGCCCAAAAAAAATCAAAGTCCTCTGGGAACAACTCAACATCACCACCCTCGAATCCCTCGAAACCGCCGCGAAAGACGGCTCCATCGCCGCCCTGAAAGGATTCGGCGCAAAAACGGCCGCCAACCTCCTCGAATCCCTCGAAGCCCGAAAACGCTACGCCAACTCCTTCCGCTTCCACCAAATCGCCCCACTCGCCGAACACCTCCGCGAACAACTCCGCGATCTCGAAGAAGTCATCCAAGTCGAAATCGCAGGGAGCTATCGGCGCCGCAAAGAAATCGTTCGCGACATCGACTTCATCGTGTCCTCCAACACGCC
>JBEEPE010000350.1:0-5884 GCA_041191265.1 Verrucomicrobiota bacterium
CGCCCCTCGCACCCTCGCACCCTCACACCCTCGCCCCCTCGCACCCTCGCCCCCTCGCACCCTCACACCCCACCTCACTCCCCCGCCTACTTCTTCCCTCCAAACGCCCCCGACGACATCATCTTCAACCCCATCTCCTGCATCGTCTTCTGCGTCTGCTGCATCGTCTTCAACGCCTCCACCTGCTTCGGGGTTAAGAAATCCGCCGCCTGCTGCGCCACCTGCGAAGCCTGACTGTCGTAACTCTTCATCATCCGCTCCACCATCTCCGGCGTCATATTCTCCGGTTTAAAGTTCTCCGGTTTCTGGAGGTCCGGCAAATCCTTCACCTGAGTCCGCGCTGCATGCATCGCCGCAACGAGCCGATCCTCCTGCTCCGACGTCAACGGTTCTCCTACATTCGAAAACGCTGCTCCCGACATGTTCAACTGCATGCGTTCCCCCTTCGTTTCCTCCCAGTTCTTGTACTTTTGAAAATCCTCCTCGTTGTTCAGAAACGTCCGGATTTTTCCGTCGCTCTCCGTCTTGTAGGCCTCTAACGCCTTCAATCCCTCCGCGATTTTCTTTTCATCCTTTTCCCCAGCCATCATGGCTAACGCGAAATCCATTTCCTTCGACTTGCGCTCCGCCAACAGGTTCTTCAAATCCTGCTTTTCGCCGTCCGACAACTTAAAGCGTTCAAATAACTTCCCATACTCAAAATCAAGCATCGCGACCTGCTGACTCTTCGCCATCTCCTTGAACGCTGGATCCTTCATCACCTCAGCCATGGACTTCGTCATCTCACCCATGGACTTCGCAACCCCACCCTCCGCCTTCACCGCCACGCTCGCCTGAGCCACCGGCGCCGCCTTCGCTGCCTTCGCCACTTTTTCCTCTGCCTCGGTCAGTTTTGCGCGAACCTCCGCCAACTCCTTCGCCGCCCGCTCCCGCTCCGCACCCGCCGACGCCGCAACGTCCTCCCGCGCCTTCCTCGCCTCCGCAACCTCACCCTCCAACGTCTTCACCTTCGCCTCCAGACCCGTCCGCAAGTTCTCAGCCACCCGAGCCGCCTCCCCCGCCCCCGTATCCCGAAACAAATACCCCCCACCAAACCCCGCCACCGCCAGCACCGAACAACAAATCGTCAAAACGCCCGTTCTCATGTTCCGATTCTTGTCTCCCCATCAAAACCGAGCAAACAAACAAAAAAAAAGGGGCGCCCTTTCGAGCACCCCTAATCAGCACGAACGCGGAAGCCTTAGAATCCGTAAGACGCGTTCAAAAACAGCGAGGACCCGTACCTCTGGTCAGCTCCAACAGTGCCACGGTAATCCACGCCTAAGCTCCAGTTCTTGGTGACGTCGTAACGCGATCCTATCGTCGCGCTGAAGCGCGTTTTGCCCATCCCATTTCCCTGCACCGTGAACGAGGTCGGCTCACCAACCACATTCGCAGTAACATCACGGCTAACGTCACTAAAGTTGTGCTCTACAGCCAATCGGGAGTCAGCACGCCACTTCGACGTAATCGCCACGGTGCTCGAAACCCCGAACTCACATACGGTGGCAGTATTCGATTGACCCGCTACGTGCAGATTCTCGCCAGAGAAACTGGTTGATTGCGTTTCGTTAAAGCTACTCACTGAGGACTTCGCATAGCTAGCGGACAAGTCGAGCGAAACGCCAAACGAACCCTCGGAGTGAACTTGGTAGGCGGCAATAAAACCGCCCTGAACAACCGATGAATCGGCGCCCGTGAACCGACTGAATCCCGTGTTGGTTACGCGCGATCCATCGCCGTTGAACGAGGCCCCCACAATCCCCACCTTAACGCTCAGTGGCACCTCACTGTCCCCTTTATAACTCGCACCCAATCCGAAAGTCTGCCCGTCGAGATTCGCGTTCATGAAGTCCGTTCTCACCGTCCCCGAGCCCTGCGTCGCGAACAAATCCAACGACACGTTGCTCGCAGCTTGGTACCGCACCCCGAACACCGCAGAGTTGTTCGACAGACGATAATCAGCCCGATTCAAGGAACTTCGAGAGCCGCCACTGAAGTTAGCCCACCCAGAGAACACCCCAAACTTCCCGTCCTCAGAAATAACATTCATCTCGCGAGTCTGCTCCAAGTGAGATCTCAACACATGGAAACCGAAATCGGCCAGACCAGCGAACGCCTCAGGAGATGCCTTATCCAAAACCAGCCTTGCAGCCGCAGCGTCAGGCGCTTGCAATAGAAGCGTAGACATTGTTCCGCCATGAAACTGCCGCTCGCCGATGTTGAGTTGGTTAAGCATCGCCTTCTGATTCTTATTCAAACCACTCCAACCACCCAACTCAGCGCCCAACAGATCCTGGGTGATGTCCCACTCGGCGTTAGCGCGGTCGACCCACTTCAGCCCCTTATCAGTGAGAACCCCCGCGTCCGGACTTTCAATCCCAGTGTTGACCAACTCGCCGCTCCAAAGGTTTAAAATGAAAGCGCTGTCTAGCTTCAACTGGCCAGAGGTGTCCCCAATATCGCTTTGATCACCAGGATTCCCTTTGATAACGTAACGATACTTTCCAGAGATTAGACCGCCGCGACCAGCGTCCAAAATCTTCAGGGCGGAGCCCCTAGCAATAGGATCGGGCACTGATTGCGAACCCGGAACAGTACCTGGGTTTCTAACGTACCCGTACAATCTCAAATCAACGTTATCCTTGATTTCAATTTGAGTTGTTGTCGCAGCCTCAAAACGCCCAAAGGAAGATTCCCAAGTAACCCCACCAGAAGTGATCGAGCCCCCAACGATGTCAGAATCTCCTTTCAAAGAGGCAATTTCAATAATCGTGTTTGCGTTGTCGATAGAGAAGGAACTCCCCATAACAATCTTTCCTGGCGAGTTGCCGGGCTTGATTTTGGAACGCTCAGGATCCAAGGGGGTCGGAATCGTGCCGGTCACATTCAGCGCCTTTTTATACGTCCCACTGCCAGTTACCGTACCTGAACTTGTGAGGTCGCCGCTCAGTTCGCCATTGTTCACAAGCTTTCCATTATTGACCACGTTGCCATCAACTTTTCCGCCTCCACTATTATCGAAAACACCGCCCCTACTGTTCGTCACGCTGCCCATGACAGTTCCGGAGTTGGAGAAGGTCCCGCTATTACTAACGCCGCCTTTCACCTCCCCCGGATTAGCGAACGTCCCTGCATTTGTAACCTCTCTCTCCACCGTTCCCTTGTTCTCAAATGATGCGCCTGCTGTGTTCTCCACATTCGTTTCAACCTTTTTTCCAGATTCAATCGTGTAGTTTCCATCCTCCTTTACCTTCAATGTCGACTGAGACGACTGGCCTATCCCAAGCACAAGATTCCCTTGGAAACGACCGTCGGCGACCTCCAACAATGCCGAGTCTTGGTAAACAGTACCCGTGCCCGTCAGTTCTTGGATTCTCACAACTCCGCCAGTCCCCTTAATTCCTTTTAGGTCCAGAAGTGCGTCTTCGGCGATGTCTACCGCGGCGAGAGGATTCAGAGACGATCCGTCCTCAAGCGTGAGAACGGAAGCATTGCTTAAAGAAATCGTCGTCGCGTCCAAGGGACTGAAAACCGAAAGATTCGTCCCGTCCCCCGAAATATTCAAGGTTGCAGCACCTACCCGCGCCCGCAACTCAGTGTTACCGGTAACATTAACGATACCCGAACCAAGTTCCAATCGAATAACCGCAGCGTCCTGACCGTTTCCAGAAAGATTGTACGTAGTCGCCGTCAACCTGCCGGAAACACCACCTTCTTCCACACCTTTAACCTCGCCGCCGATCACATTCAGCGTCGAGATTGTCCGGTCTCCCACACCTTTCATTACCAAAACCGAACGCGATGCATCTGGTTTGTCAGTGGAAGAAATAACATTCACCGTAGCCCCAACATTGAATGCTGCCGACGATCCACTGAGAGTTAAACCACCCTCAGACAGAGTGAAGTTCGTCGCGCCTGATAGTCCCTTTATCACCATCAACCCAATGCCAGACTTCTCAAAACTCGGGCTTCTAAGAGTTGTCGATGCCGAAGTCTCAGCGTAACCATCCTCATTGACCTTGACATGCGACAAGTCAAACTTACTGCCTGTCGCGTATACGTTTCCTGCGTTGACAGTCAACTGACCCGTCACCGTTACATCCCCAGACAAAGTCAGATCTCCGTCACCTTCTTTGGTAATGTGGGACGTGCCCACTTGTGTGAGATTCCCGGAAAACAAACCTTTTGACACAATCAACTCGGAGTTTGTCAGATTGAGGAGACCCGCGCCATAAACCGAATCAACAAAGACGAAGGGCCCCTTAAAGTCGGCCGATCCGTTGACCGTCAAAGATGAATCTTGAGCGAGCAACGACCCCTCCTCAGCGACCAAAGCAGCACCGGAATCGATAGAAATCGAACGGGAAATCATCGAGCTTAGCGCACCCAGCGTAAGAGTGCCCTCTGCAACTGTCGTGCTGCCCGTAAACGCGTTCGCGCCATTGAGCGTTAGGTTACCGACGCCTCTCTTGATGAAACGCGCACCCTCGCCCCCAGCAAAACCACCGTCCAGTAAGGATCCGCTGAACGTCGTATCCGTGAACTGATTAACTGTCAGTACGTGCGAACCCATCGAAACAACCCCGGTGGACGACCCAGACAACCCACCAATCGTTCGATTGCCGGTTCCAGCCACGCCAGTACCTGCGTCCGACAAATCGAGTTCACCGTCAACGTTCACAACTCCTACCGAGGGAAGCGCTCCCGCGTTCTCAAGTCGCAATACGCCCGAGGCAATGTTTGTACCTCCAGTGTACACGCTCGCGTTGGTCAACACGAGCACGCCCGGCTCAGTGTCACCCAAGCTGTTAATCGAGAGCGAAGCCCCCCCAGAGAGGACCCCAGTCAAAACCGCCCTCGAATAAGAATCAACGCCTGCGACAACAGTAATATTCCGGTCGCCCGAGGTTCCCAAATCGATATCATTCGTGAAATAAACCGAGTCGGTGGAGCTTGACGATCCGAACAATAGGCTGGACCCACTCGGCACAAACCCAGCGGTGTTCCAAGAAACGCGAGGATTAGCAGTCCCGAAAAGCGAAACCGTCAAATCTCCACCCACGGCTGAAAATCCGCCACTCCCGTTCCAAATCGCCTGCGTGCTATCGCCGCCAACACCGCGGACAAAACTTCCCGACGATTGCAGTACGCCACCATCAAAGACAATCTGGCTGTGATTGTGAATCCCCACCCCGTCTTGCGCCTGCAGCACCGCGCCAATCCCAATCGTAGTCGCACCAGAGTAAGTGTTCGCTCCGTTAAGAATGGTCAGGCCCTCCTGGAAAAGAACGCCAGCGCCTTGGCCAACTTGGTAAAGTGACTGCGCATCGATTCCGCCATCGAGACCAATCGACGCAGCACTATCATCGGCAATACTACCATTCACCGTGATAACGTTGCCGAGCCCTGGACTAAACAACAAGTCGGCGCCCTTCATCAAAAAGATATCGGTACCTGCAGCCTGACCGGTTGACCCAGCAACCGCACCATCCACGGCACCAGCGGCGACCCCAGCTCCTCCCCGAGCGAAACCAGAGTCAAACGTGGTGTTTCCGGAAATCGTCAACTTAGCGCCCGCCTGAAGGAAGATTGAGCCACCGAATCCCGCTCCCCCTGCCCCTGCGCCACCGCCAGAACCCGTCGATCCGGATCCGCCACCAAAACCCCCAGCACCCCCTGCACCACCGTCACCGTCCACGGAACTCTCCCGACTCGCAGGTACATTGCCATTTCCCCCAGCACTACCCCCATCTCCGCCCGAGCCTCCCCCAGCTCCGAATCCACCCGCTCCCCCCACTCCTCCACCACCCCCGTTACCGCCTCGAGCGTCACCGACACCCTG
>JBEEPE010000351.1:0-12837 GCA_041191265.1 Verrucomicrobiota bacterium
GGTGGGGTTGATTTTGGAATCGGGTGAACCGCGCGAGGTTCATCATTTCTGCACGCTGATTGGTTACGGATGTTCGGGCATCAATCCGTACCTTGCGTTTGAGACGTTGGACGACATGATCCGCCAAGGATTGCTCGTGGGGGTTGACCATTACACGGCGTGCAAGAACTTCGTGAAGGCAGCGACCAAGGGCATCGTGAAGGTGGCTTCCAAAATCGGGATTTCGACCATTCAGAGCTACCATGGCGCGCAGATTTTCGAGTGCGTAGGGTTGCAACAGAGCGTGGTGGATAAGTTCTTCACCGGAACGGCAACACGAATCGAAGGGGCTGATTTGGGGGGCATTGCGAAAGAGTCGTTGGATCGTCACCACTCGGCGTTCCCAGATCGGGTTGAGGGGCTTGCGACGTTGGAAGTGGGCGGTGATTACCAGTGGCGGAATGGAGGTGAGGGGCACTTGTTCAGTCCGCAGGTTATTCATTCGCTGCAGAAAGCGGTTCGCACGGGAAGTTACGAGACGTTTAAGACGTACTCGGGGCTCGTGAATGACCAGATGGAGAAGATGTTTACGCTCCGTGGGTTGTTGAGTTTCAAGGATCGCACTCCGGTGCCGATTGAGGAAGTGGAGTCGGTGGAGGCGATTGTGAAGCGTTTCAAGACGGGTGCGATGAGCTATGGCTCCATCTCGAAAGAGGCGCATGAGAGCCTCGCGATTGCGATGAACCGTTTGGGTGGTAAGTCCAACACGGGCGAGGGCGGGGAAGATCCGGAGCGGTTTACTTGGACGAACGACCAAGGTGACTCAAAGAACAGTGCGATTAAGCAGGTTGCGTCTGGTCGATTTGGCGTGACGAGTCTGTATCTCACGCAGGCGAAGGAGTTGCAGATTAAGATGGCGCAGGGCGCGAAGCCGGGCGAGGGCGGGCAGTTACCGGGAGGGAAGGTGTATCCGTGGATTGCGAAGGTGCGCCACTCGACGCCAGGCGTGGGCTTGATTTCGCCGCCGCCGCATCACGACATCTACTCGATTGAAGATTTGGCCGAGTTGATTCATGACCTGAAGAATGCGAATCGCGCGGCGCGGGTGAGCGTGAAGTTGGTGTCAGAGGTGGGCGTTGGAACGATTGCGGCGGGCGTTGCGAAAGCGCACGCCGACGTGGTTCTGATTTCTGGGTTTGACGGTGGAACGGGTGCCTCACCCCAGACATCGGTGAAGCATGCCGGTTTGCCGTGGGAGCTGGGTCTTGCTGAAACGCATCAGACGCTTGTGCTGAACAAGTTGCGTTCGCGTATCGCGGTTGAGACGGACGGTCAGTTGAAGACGGGGCGCGACGTGGTGATTGCGGCGCTGTTAGGGGCTGAGGAGTTTGGCTTTGCCACGGCGCCTTTGGTGACATTGGGCTGCATCATGATGCGCGTTTGCCACTTGAACACCTGTCCGGTCGGCGTTGCAACGCAGGATCCGGAGTTGCGGAAGAACTTCACGGGGGATCCGGCGCATGCGGTAAACTTCATGCGGTTTATTGCGCAAGAGGTTCGGGAAATCATGGCGCAGCTTGGGTTTAGGACGTTGACCGAGATGGTTGGACGTACGGATGTATTGGAGGCCCGCAAAGCGGTTGACCACTGGAAAGCCAAAGGTGTGGATCTCTCAAAACTGCTGTACTCGCCGAACGTTGGCGACGGAGTGGGGCGCTACTGCATGGAGACGCAGGATCACGGTCTCGAGAAGGGTTTGGACTTGTCGGTGTTGTTGGACAAGTGCAAGCCAGCGATCGAGCGTGGCGAAGCGGTTCGGGTGGAGTTGCCGATTAAGAATACGCACCGTGTGGTGGGTACCATCTTGGGCAACGAGATTACGAAGCGGCACTGGAATGGTCTGCCGGACGGAACGGTTCACATCAAACTGAACGGCAGTGCGGGACAGAGTCTCGGGGCGTTTGTGCCGCCGGGGGTCACTTTGGAACTCGAGGGAGATGCGAATGACTACGTGGGCAAGGGTTTGAGTGGCGGAAAGATTGTGATTTATCCGCCTGCTCAGTCGACGTTTGCGGCGGAAGACAACATCCTGATTGGAAACGTGGCGCTTTACGGTGCGACGTCGGGCGAGGCGTACTTCCGCGGGGTTGCGGGTGAACGCTTCGCGGTTCGAAACTCGGGCGTTGCGACGGTGGTGGAAGGCGTTGGCGACCATGGTTGCGAGTACATGACGGGTGGCACCGTGGTGGTCTTGGGAACAACGGGACGAAACTTTGCCGCAGGAATGAGCGGGGGTGTGGCGTACGTGCTGGATGAGGCAGGGGATTTTGCCGTTCGCTGCAACAAGCAGATGGTGGGATTGGAGACGCTCGATGATGAGGATTCGGCGGCGCTTCGCGGCCTGATTTCCCGTCACGCGGAGTTGACTGGCAGCAAAAAAGCCGAGCGCGTGCTGGCGGATTGGGACGCGATGCGTGCGCGGTTTGTGAAGGTCATGCCGAAGGACTACAAGCGGGTGTTGCAGGCGATTGCCACGGCAAAGGGCAAGGGCTTGAGTGGGGATGACGCGTTGAACGAGGCGTTCGAAATGAATGCACGCGACGTGGCCCGTGTGGGTGGCGGCTAGGTCATGAGGGCGGCGTTTCGGCGCCGCCCATTTCCATCGAACCAAAAAACAAAACACATTTTCAGACCATGGGTAAACCAACCGGATTTTTTGAATACGAGAGAGAGCTTCCAAAAGACCGCGATCCGCTGGAGCGGATTGGCGATTGGAAGGAGATTCATCACCATCATCCTGAGGACAAGCTGCGTACGCAGGGCGCTCGGTGCATGGATTGCGGGGTTCCGTTCTGTCACACGGGCAAACTCATCAGCGGAATGGCGAGTGGTTGTCCGATCAACAACCTCATTCCAGAGTGGAACGACCTCGTCTATCGTGGGTTGTGGCGCGAGGCGCTGGAGCGTTTGCACAAAACGAACAACTTCCCGGAGTTTACGGGACGGGTTTGTCCTGCTCCTTGCGAGGGTTCGTGCGTGGTGGGAATTAATCGTCCGCCGGTCACGATTAAAAACATCGAGGTTTCGATTGTGGACAAGGGGTGGGAGAACGGTTGGGTGGTGGCGAAGCCGCCAACGCGTCGGACGGGTAAGAAGGTGGCGGTGATTGGGTCGGGTCCGGCGGGGCTGAGTGCGGCGGCTCAGTTGAATCATGCGGGGCATAGCGTGACGGTGTTTGAGCGCGCGGACCGTCCGGGAGGGCTGTTGATGTACGGCATTCCGAACATGAAGTTGGATAAAAACGAGGTCGTTTTGCGTCGGATACAACTGTTGGAGGACGAGGGAGTGAAGTTTGTCTGCAACACTTCTGTTGGGAAGGATTTGCCGGCGGAGAAGTTGCTCAAGGATTTCGACGCGACGGTGTTGTGCACCGGAGCGACGAAGCCGCGTGATTTGCCGATTGAAGGGCGTGAATTGAAGGGGATTCACTTCGCGATGGATTTCCTGACGGCGAATACCAAGTCGGTTTTGTCGGGCACTCCGGCGGACGGGTTCATTGATGCGAAGGGCAAGGACGTGGTGATTATCGGCGGGGGCGACACGGGAACGGATTGTGTGGGGACTTCGGTGCGTCACGGCTGCCAGTCGGTGGTGCAGGTGGAGATTATGCCTAAGCCGGCTTTAACTCGGCAGAAGGACAATCCGTGGCCGGAGTGGCCCAAGGTGTACAAGATGGATTATGGGCAGGAGGAGGCGGCTGCGAAGTTTGGTGATGACCCTCGTGTGTATGTGACGACGGCGACCAAGTTTGAAGGGGACGCGTCCGGAAATGTCACGGGCGTTCACACGGTGCAGGTGGAGTGGGCACGGAACGAGAAGGGACAGTTTGTTCCGAAGAATGTGCCGGGGACGGAGCGTGTCTTGCCGGCGCAGTTGGTGTTGTTGGCGATGGGATTCCTTGGGCCGGAGCAACCGCTCTTGGAGGCCCTTGGGGTTGAGCGTGACGCACGATCGAACGCGAAGGCGGAGCACGAAAAGTACACGACCAACATTCCCGGCGTTTTTGCGGCGGGCGATTGTCGGCGCGGGCAGAGTCTTGTGGTTTGGGCGTTCAATGAGGGTCGGGGTGCGGCGCGTGAGTGTGATCGTTACCTGATGGGCAGCACGGAGTTGCCGTAATCGACGAGTGTTTAAGGAAGGCCGTTCGCTCTGAGGTAGCGGACGGCCTTTCTGCTTTCGAGGTTTGGTTTTTGGGTTGGGCCTCCTGAGTGGGCGCGTTACTTTTTTGGGATGAAAATGTTCCGAGTGATGCGTCCGGTGGTGATGCTGTGGGCAGCGCTGGGATTCCTGATGGTTTCGGGTGCTGAGGGCGAGCGGGCGGGTGGGGGTCAGGAGGCTGCGGATGAGGATTCCACGATGACGGTTCTTTCGGTGTTTGCGCAGGCGCTGCACGCGATTCGGCAGGATTTTGTGAAGGCGGACACGGCGACGATTGAGCGATTGGTGCGTGGGGCGATTGCTGGGATGGCGTCGGGATTGGATGGGTTCAGCGCTTATCTTGATGCGGATGCGGTGCGTGCGTTGAACGATGCGGAATCGAACCGAGGGGCGGGCATCGGCGTGATTGTTGAGGAGCGGAAGGGGCGATTTGTGGTGGCTGCGACGGTGGAGGGAGGCCCTGCGGCATTGGCGGGGATTATGCCTGGGGACGAGTTTTTGAAGGTTGGGGATCGGGCGGTTCGCGGGCTTCGAATGGAAGAGTTGTCGGGGATGTTGCGCGGAGTTGCGAACAAAGCGGTACGGGTGGCGGTTTATCGAGGGCACGTTCAGACCGCGTTGGAGTTTGATGTGCCTCGGGCTCAGATTGAGACGCCTTCGGTGAGAGGGGCGCGCGTTTTGGCATCCAACGGTTCATTTGGTGGCGGGACCCGTGAAAAAGAGGCGCGTGTGGGTTATGTGAGAATTGGGCGATTTGTTGATACGACACCTTCGGAACTGGATAAGGCGTTGGAGGTGTTTGGGGAGCGCGGGGTGGACGCTTTGGTGTTGGATCTTCGTTACAATCCGGGCGGCTCGTTGGAATCTGTTTTGCGGGTCGCAGCGCGGTTTTTTGATGGCGGAACCTTGATTACGCGCACGCATGGGCGGACGGCGGAGCAGAGCGAAGACCTTCGTGCGTTGGTCGGTGATGGAGAACAGGTTTCACGTTCGGAGGTTCCAGTGGCGGTGATTGTGAATGGGGGGACGGCGAGTTCTGCGGAGATTTTGGCGGGGGCTTTGAGGGATCACGGTCGGGCGGTGGTGGTGGGAGCAACCACGATGGGAAAGGGGTCGGTGCAGACGTTGGTGCCGCTTCGAGACGGGTCTGCCCTTCGTTTGACCACAGCACTTTACGTCACTCCGGCGGGGAATCCTGTCGAGCGCGTGGGGATTGAGCCGGATTGCGCGGTATCGCTAACTGGAGCTGAGGAGACTGCATTTGATGAGTACCGGCGGGAGGAGGTTTTGGGAAAAGAGGGGTCGGTGAAAGCCGTTGCGTATCGCGACCGTCAGATGGACAAGGCGCAGGAGCTTTTGCGGGGGATGTTGTTGTTTAAGCGACGCGGCGAATCGGTGTTGGCGGGTGCGGGGAGGGGGCGTCCGTGAGGGAGCGGGTGATCTTGGCGTTTGAGTCGTCGTGCGATGAGACGGCGGTCGCTGTGATGCGCGGGGGAAGGGTTCTTGCGAGTCGGATTGCGTCGCAGGTTGAGATTCACGAGCGCTTTGGAGGGGTGGTGCCGGAGGTGGCGTCACGCAATCATTTGCGGGCTGCGGGGCCGTTGCTTCGCGCCACGATGGATGAGGCGGGGATTGAGTGGTCGGAGGTGGACGGCGTTGCGGCGACGATTGGGCCGGGCTTGGCGACGTCACTGATGGTGGGGGTATGTTTGGCGAAGGGGGTAGCGGTTGGGTTGGGGAAACCATTTTTGGGTATCAACCACATGGAGGGACATGCTCTGTCTCCGTTTTACGGAACTGCGAATGGAGTGGTGCCTGCGGTTGGGCTGATTGTTTCGGGCGGTCACACGATGCTCATTCACATTCGTGGGCTGGGGGACTACGAGCTTTTGGGGCAGACGCGAGATGATGCTGCGGGGGAGGCTTTTGACAAAGTCGGGAAACTTCTCGGCTTGCCGTATCCGGGAGGTCCGGTGGTGAACCGTTTGGCGGGTGAGGGGAGGCGGGATGCGTTTGCGTTTCCGCGGAGTATGGTGGGATCAGGAGACTTGGAGTTTTCGTTTAGCGGATTGAAAACGGCGGTGCGCTACCTTTTGCCGGAGATTGATGCGACGCGGGTTGCTGATGTGTGTGCGTCGTTTCAGGAAGCAGTGGTGGATGTGTTGGTGAAAAAGACGCGGGCGGCGGTGCGACAGACGGGGTGTCAGCGTGTGGCGGTGAGCGGCGGGGTCAGTCGGAATACACGATTGCGCGAGCGGCTGGTTCAGGTGTTGCAACCAGCTGGATGTGAGGTGCTTTTTGCGCCTGATGGATTGACGACGGATAACGCGGCGATGATTGGGTACGTTGCGGCGTTGCGTGCGGAACGCGGCGAATCGGATTTGCTTACGACGGAGATTCGTCCGTCGTTTCCGTTGGCGTCGTGAGTTTGCAGACGGTTTTGAGGGGATGGGTGAGGGTGACCCATTCGCGCACGGGGTTTCCGCCGAGGACGTGTTCGGTGAGGATTCGATCAAAGCGGTCTGGGGTGACGGAGCCGTACCAGATGCCCTCGGGGTAGATGAGGAGCCATGGTCCTCCCGAGCAGACGCGGAAGCAGAGGGCTTTTGTGCGCATGACGGGTGCGGCCGTCTTTTTGATGGCAGCTTTGGCGTGTTCCCACAGGGAGTTGCCCTCGTCTGGGTTGCAGCATTCGGGGCCGATGCAGAGGAAGAGGTGTTGTTGTGCGGAGGAGACGCCTGCTTTTTCAAACAGGGAGGGGATGGGGTTCGACATGCTGGGGTGAGAATCGGGGGAAAGCGGGTTGTTGTGGAAGGCTTATCCTGATGACGTCAGATGAGGTAAGGACCGGATAGTTGCAACTCACCTCCAGTCAGATGCGCGTGAGGTGTTTCCGTGAGGTTTAACTGCGGCGTGCCGTCTTTGCCGATACGAAATCCGCGCGCGCGACTCTGGCGCTTTGGGCAATCCACACTTGCTGTTGAGATTAGGCGGAACCCTTTTTGGTAAAACTGGACTGGTTTGTGCGGAGGTGCTGTACGGGCCTTGTGCTTGCAGCGAGGGGGCTTGGAATTAGGTTTTTAGAATATGACTAGACTGAGTAACGGGATGATTGGGCGCGGCGTGGTGGCCGCGGTATTTGCATGGTGTGTTGGGGGATCGCTTTTGGCGGAGGTTCGGTTGCCTGCGATTATTGGGGATCACATGGTGCTCCAGCAAAAGCAGGCGAATCCCATTTGGGGCTGGGATGTGCCGGGGACGCGCGTGACGGTGACGTTTGGAAATCAGAAGGCGGAGGGGGTTGCGGGAGCGGATGGGCGCTGGACGGTTCGGTTGGAGTCGGAGCCCGCGAATGCGGTTCCTCGGAGTCTGTTTGTGGCTGGAACGACGCAGCGTGAGGTGAAGGATGTGTTGGTGGGGGAGGTTTGGATGTGTTCGGGTCAGTCGAACATGGGGTTTCAGGTGGGGGGCGATTTTAAGGGGGACATTGAGGCTGCGGCGTCGACGCTTCCGAACCTGAGGTTGATCCGCGTTCCGACGAAGGGGACGCAGGAGTTACAGGACGACTTCAAGGGGGAGTGGCGTGCGTCGAATGCGGAAACAGCGAAACCGTTTAGTGCGGTGGGCTTTTTCTTTGGCCGCTATCTCCATCAGATTCTGGGAGTTCCGGTGGGATTGATTGATAACTCGTGGGGTGGTTCTGCGGCGGAGGCGTGGGTTCGGCGTGAGACGATTGAGAAGGACGCTCGTTTTTCGGATTTGATGAAGAGCTGGCGCGAGCGCGAGGCCTTCCTTGGGTCGGACGAGGCACAGAAGAAGTATGATAAGGAGTTGGCGGAGTGGAAGGAGTACGCGGAGAAGGCGAAGGCGGGATTGAAGCCGGGGCAGGTTTTGCGTCGGCAACCGCAACCACCGCAGCAGACGTTGTCGGGTAACCAACGGCCGGGGAACATTTTTGCGGGGGTGGTGAATCCGACCCTTGGGTATGGGATGAAGGGGGTGGTGTGGTATCAGGGGGAATCGAATGCGAGTCGGGCGTGGGAGTATCGGTCGTTATTTCCGATGATGATTCAGGAGTGGCGGAAGGAGTGGAAGCAGGGTGACTTCCCGTTCTACTGGGTTCAGTTGGCTGACTTTAAGGAGGAAAAACCGGCGGGGGAGAGCGATTGGGCCGAGTTACGTGAGGCTCAAACCCTGACGATGCGGTTACCGAACACGGGGCAAGCGGTGATTACGGACATCGGCGAGGGGCGTGATATTCATCCGCGGAACAAGTACGACGTGGCTGGACGGTTGGTGCGGTGGGCGTTGGTGAAGGATTACGGGATGAACTTTCCCTACCGGAGTCCAGAGCTGAAGGAGTGTGTGTTTGAGGGGAGCAAGGCTCGGGTGACGTTGGAGTTGTTCGGGAGCAAGTTGCGTCCGTTCGATGTGCTTGAGGCGCGAGGCTTCGTTATCTGCGGAGAGGACCGAGTGTGGCGCGCCGCGAAAGGGGAGATTTTGGATTTGGCGAAGGGGATCATCGAGGTGTCGAGTCCGGACGTTGGAAAGCCGGTGGCGGTGCGTTATGCTTGGGCGGACAATCCTGTGTGCAACTTGTTTAATGAGCAGGGGTTGCCGGTGACGCCATTTCGTTCGGACGACTTCGAGATGATTACGAAGCCTAAGACATCGCCTGCGAAATAGGTTTCACTTGTTGCATGGGGTTCCTTTGTTGGCGCCGTGCAGAAGAGTTTGTTAGGTAGGTAAGAAGAGATGTCGGGCGGGTAAAACCGTCCGACATTTTTTTTGAGTCGTTGTTTTCGCCGTTTCGCGCCGTTTTTTTGTGGTTTGCTGCGAATGTTCCGAAATGTGTTCGGGGTGGGGTTGAATGTTTGTTTGGAATGCGGTGGAAAATCGGGGCTTTGCGTAGTACCTTCTCGTCCGACTGAAAGATGCGCTTGAGTGAGCAGGCAGCTGCTCGGCGAGGTCTTTTAAGATCAGAGACATTCCGTTGTTGGCATCGTTTGATTTCCTGCGCGTGAAGTTTCCGGATGGTGTGGTACTGGGTTGCCGGAACATGTTTTTGGTCAATGACTTCGTCGCCTTGAGGTGATTTTGATGCGGCAGTTTTATTTCTCCAGTTCCCCAACCCTTTAGTTTTCATGAGTGACCGAAATGACCGACGGATGAGCCAAGATTCGTTTGATCTCGATGATCAGAATGCGAGTCCTGAGATGATTGAGTCGCGGCGGCAGATGGCTGAAGAGCGTGAGATTCAGCTGAAGCGCGAGTTGGAAATGGTTGAGCGTCAGAGGCGTGAGCTGGAAGAGTTGGGTAGGCGCAAGGAGCAGTTGGAGATGGGGCGTGCGGAGATGCAGGACAAGTTGGCGCGCTCGTTGGTGGCGGTGGAACGGGAGATTCTGGAGGCGCATTCTCGGGTTGCGACCATGGAGGCGGTGCAGCAGTCATTTCGAACGCATCTGAAGATGATGGAGCAGATTGACGTGCGGAGTTCAGATGGTGTGGATCTTCAGCGGGAGCTCACGATTGCGTTGAGTGCGGTTGAGGATGCTCGGACGGAGTTTGCGCGAGTGGCGCCGAAGATTCGTCCGGATTTGGGGGATAGCGCGTTTGGCGAGGAGGAGGGAGGATTTGGGAGCGGCAACCGAGACTTTGTGGAGTGGCTGAAGATTGGGACGGCCTTCACTGCGCCTTTGATTGGCGTTCTCGTCGTGATTGCGGTGATTTTGATTTCTCGGAGCTGATTACCTGTTGAGGCACTGCCATGTACTTACGATTTGGATCAAGCGGGAAGGGAGACAAGGGGGCGGGACGAAAAAAAGCGAAGACGCCGGACGGGATTGAATCTGCGAAGTTGGCGGCGAATGCGAGGGCGGAGGCGATTAAACAGCAGTTGGAGAGGACGCAGCGGTTTGTGCAAGAGGCGCCTCGATTGGCTGAGGAGCGGGCGCGGCAGCGTCGGCAAGAGCAGTTTCAGAGAGCGTCGCGTTTGTCGGGTGGAAAAAATCGTCGAATTGGCGATGCGCTTGAGCGTGTGAGTGAGCTTAATGTTGCTCTAGCGCAGGACGTTGGAAATGGAGATCGTTCCCGAAAGCGTGGCGGCAGCGGGGTTTGGCTTTTTTTATTTTTGGTCTTTGCGCTGACCGCTGCTTTGGTTTGGTCGTGGTTTACGTGGATGGACAGTCGGTTTTGAGTTTGTTGGGTGCGGTGAGCGTTTGGGAATGGTGTTGCGTTGGCGATTGCTTCCGGTGAGTTGATGTGGCTTTCTCGACGTGCCGCGTTGCGGTTTTTTTTATGATGAACCTCCAGAGAATATTGGTGGCGGCTTTGGCCGTCGGATCGGCCGTTTTCGCGCCGCTGCAAGCTCAACAACCGAAGCCCCTGAGAGCGTTGCTTGTCACTGGCGGATGCTGTCATGACTACGCGAAGCAGAAAGACATTCTGAAAGAGGGTTTGGAGAAGCGGCTCAACATCGTGGTGGAGCACGCGTATTCCGAGGATCGTGGAACGTCGTTGGAGTTGGAGTTGTACAAAAAAACGGATTGGGCCAAGGGGTACGATATTGTGATTCACGACGAGTGCTGGGCGTCGGTGAAGAATGTCCCGTTTGTTCAGGGAATTTTGGCTCCGCACAAGGACGGCACTCCTGCCATCAATCTTCACTGCGCGGCCCATTGTTATCGCGTAGGGAATCCGGGTACGCCGCAGACGCCGGGGACGACTGAGTCGATGTGGTTTGATTTTCTTGGGTTACAGTCGAGCGGGCACGGTCCTCAGGCTCCGATTTCCATCACGTTCATCGACAAGACGAATCCGATCACGAAGGGGATGTCCAACTGGGTGACGGAGAAGGAGGAGTTGTACAATAATGTGAAGGTTCACGATTCGGCGGTGCCGTTGGCTCGTGGGAAGCAGGACGCGTCTGCGTTCAAGATGGAGAGTGACCAGATTGGGCGGAACGATTGCGTTTTGGTGTGGTCCAACCTTTACGGGGAAAAGAAGACTCGGGTTTTCTCGACGACCTTGGGGCATAACAACGTCACGGTGGGTGACGACCGGTATTTGGATTTAGTCGCGCGCGGGATTCTTTGGGCGACTGACAAAATCGAGGCGGATGGGAAGCCGAAAGAGGGGTTTGGTAAGTAGGTTCTGATGTGTGGGAGGCAAGTGCCTCCACTGAAGGGTCCCCCTCCTTGGAGCGGGGATCCTTTTCTTTATGGGGGATTCTCGATTTGTCACGGAGTGTGGTGGCAGGATTGTTTTCCCGTTCTCGGAGCGTCTGTCTGTGATTCACGAGGACGGGGATGTGTTGGTGGTGGATAAACCGGCAGGGATGCCGGTGCATCCCAGCAAGCCTGACGAGAGGGGCACCTTATGGAATCACCTGTGTGGATTGTTGGCATTTGAGTGTGCCACGGGGGGGGCGGTTTCGATTATCACGCGACTGGATCGAGAGACGAGTGGGCTTACGTTGGTTGCGAAGCACCGTGGCGCAGCGCGTTCTTTGTGTCGGCGGATGGAGGCGCACGAGATACGCAAAACCTATCTTGCGTTGGTCTTTGGGTGGCCGGATGAGCGCGAGTGGATGGTGGAGCAGCCGCTGTTACGGTTGGGAACCGTCACTGAATCGAAAATCTGGCTGAAGCAGGGGGTCCATGCTTCGGGTTATCCCTCGAGGACACGGTTTGACGTTCTCTGGAGAGGGTTTTCTCGAGTCGGGGCGAGGCGGCGGGTGTCGCTGCTCCGGGCGACGCCTGAGACGGGACGGATGCATCAGATTCGAGTGCATGCGTCGTGGAGTGGATTTCCGCTTGTGGGGGATAAAATCTACGGCGACGACGAGCGTTGTTATCTCGAGTTTATCGAGGCTGGGTGGACGAATGCGTTGGCAGATCGGCTTTTGATGCAGCGCCATGCATTGCATGCGTGGAAGTTGTCGTATGACGGTGTCGGTGCCTCTTGGGAATGCAACGTTCCGTCAGATATCGTTGAGGCAGTTAGCGAAGGGGAGTGGTTTGGCGCGCCGTTATTTTGAGGCGGATGCCCCCGTTAGTGTTTGAGGAGTCGGTTGTGGATCTCCTCGATGAGGGCCGGGCCTCGGTAGATGAGGCCAGTGTAAATCTGAACGAGGCACGCGCCCGCGTCTAATCGGCGGACGGCCTCGTCGGCATCAAAGATGCCACCCACGGAAACCGCTGGGAGGCTGGTGTTTTTGACGATGAATGAGAGAATCTCCATGGAGCGCTGGCGGACGGGCATTCCGCTAAGGCCTCCGGTTTGGAGTCGTCGGGGTGGCACGGTGGCGTGATCGATGGTTGTGTTGGTCGCGATCAGTCCGGCGAGTCGGTGCGATTCTGCGAGGGCGATGATTTCGCCGATTGCGTCGAAGGTGAGGTCGGGTGCGATTTTCAGCAGAACCGGCAGGTTGTCGGAGTTCAGTGATTGGATGGTGCGGAGGAGGGTATCGAGAGCGGTTTTGTCTTGGAGCGCGCGGAGCCCTGGCGTGTTTGGGGACGACACGTTGAGCACGAAGTAGTCACCCAGGTGTTGGAGCCGTTTGAAGGATGCGGCGTAGTCCGCATCGGCTTCCTCGAGTGGGGTGACCTTGCTTTTGCCGAGGTTGATTCCGACGGGAAT
>JBEEPE010000352.1:0-5977 GCA_041191265.1 Verrucomicrobiota bacterium
TCTTCGACGCCGATCGCGAAACGCACCCAGAATCGCCCGAGCACGCCTACAACGCAGGAACCTCAGCGTACCAAAAAGGCTCGTTCGCCGAAGCCGTCGACCTGTTCGGACGCGCCCTCCAAAGCGAAAGCCCCGCCTTCCGCTCGAAAGCGAGCTACAACATCGGCAACAGCCTCGTGAAGCTCGCCACCTCCAACCGCCGCAGCGCCGATCGCCCCGCACTCGAAAACGCAATCACCCAATACGAAGAAGCCCTCCGCCTCGATCCCGACCTCTCACAAGCCCGAGAAAACGCCGAGAAAGTCCGCGAGTTCCTCAAAAAACTCGACGAGCAAAAGGACAAGAGCAAGAGCAGCAAGGACAAAGACAAAAACAAGGACAAGCAGGACAAAAACAAAGACGACCAGTCCAAGGACGAAAAGGACGGGAACGAAGGCGACGACAAAGAAGGCTCCCCCGACAAATCAGACAGCAAGGACGGGAAGAAAGGGGATTCCAAAAAATCGGATAAGTCCGGCGACCAAAAAGAGAACGGCGAAGATAAAGGCGAAAAATCCGAGAACGGCAAAGACGAGCAAAAATCCAAAAACGGTCCAGGCGAACGCAAGGAGGAGAAAGACGGATCAGGCAAGGACCAGAAGGATGCCGACGGTTCCAATCAAGAGACCCAGAAACAAGAGGTCGAAAAGCGCGACAAAGGCGAGCTCAAGTCTGAGCCGCAGCAAGGTGCCGAAAACGCCCAACCGCAGGGTGAACCCAGCGAACAGCAAGAGGGCGAAGGCGGCACAGGCGGCGTCCTTCGCATGACCCCGCAGCAGGCCCAAGCCCTCATCGACGCACTCCGCGCAGAAGAACGCCGCGTGCAACTCCTCAATCCCGAGCAACGTCGCGACGGAAAAGCGCGCACGTTCAAAAACTGGTAACCCATGACGCCGCAACTCCTGACAGTGCCAAGTCCGCTTCGACGCCTCCTGACGGCTCTCGTGGGAGCCGCGCTGATCCTCCTCGCGAGCGCATTGACCCCATCGCTACTCGCGCAGGGGATCTCGCTGAATGCGGGCTTCAACCCCGCGACCACGGTATTGGGCGAGCCGGTGGAGTTTAACGTGATCATCAGCGGTACCAACCGAAACCAAGGGAACCCCCCGCTTCCGTCGGCAGACGGAATCCAGTTCCGGTACGTCGGGCCTCAGATGAGCACTGTCATCAACAACTTCCAAATGTCGGTCACGCTCACCCACCGATTCCAGGCCATTCCGCAAAAGACCGGCGACATCGAGGTCGCACCCATCGCCGTGCAAATCGATGGAACCACCTATCAAACACCCAAAGTGACACTCCGCGTTCAGGAGCCGGGTAAAAATGGGACCCCCGAACCGAACAACGGCGCATTCATCGAAGTCGAGTTTCCCGACCGGCCACTGTACGTCGGCGAAAATATTCCGGTGAACATCAACCTCTGCGTCCCCTCGGAAATCCGCTGGAAACCGCTTCGGATGCCCGAGTTCGAGACAGACAACTTCACTCGAGGCCCCGTCACCCAACCCTTTCAACATCAACAGGACATCGGCGGACGCGCCTTCGACATCGCAACGTTCCGCACCACCTTGACGCCCATCCGTTCCGGAAAAATCAAACTCCCCCCTGTGCGCTCTCTCGTCACGATGCAGACCTCGAGAAAGGGGCGGGGCGGCGGCAATACTTTTGAGGAAATCTTCGGCAACGACCCGTTCGCAGCTGCATTCGCCGGAAGCACTTCTGCCATGGCTGAGCGCCACCTCACGTCCAAAGAGAAAACCATCGACATCATCGAGCTCCCAACCTCCAACCGACCAGACTCCTTCCGAGGCGCCATCGGCCGCTTCGAAATCCGTTCCACGTCCAAACCGGACAGCGTCAAACTCGGCGACCCCGTCACCTCCACCGTGCACATTTCCGGTGAAGGAAACTTCGATCGCGTCGACCTTCCGCCGCTTCAAGACGCAAAGGGCTGGAGACCCTACCCTCCCTCCACGAACTTCCAAAAAGCCGACGAAATCGCGCGCACCGGCACCAAAACCTTCGAACTCGCACTGGTGCCCGAAGAGGCGAAAACCGTCGCCCCCGTGTTTGTGCTGAGCTACTTCGATCCCGCTACAGGAACGTATGTTACCAAGTCCAGCGATGCGCGCCGCCTCGAAGTGACGGGTGCACCACCTCCCACACCCGAACCGCAGCCCGCCCCTGCAAACACGCGTCCGCCTGAAAATGTACCTCCGACGGAAGACCTCGCCACCAGCCTTCTCAAGACCCCTTCAGAAGTAAAAGACGCGGCATCCCGGCTCCTCGCCGAGGGCGCAACACCGGCGCTCAAAAACGCCGCACTCACTGCCGGAGGATTGGCCGCGCTAGGTCTCCTGATTGCGGGCCTGCGCCGAGCCCTGCACCGCACGCCACGCCAGCAAGCGGCGGCCCAAGCCCGCGCCGCCATCCGCGCCCTCGCAGCAGCAAAAAGCACAGGCGAACTTCACGACCACGTTGTGAACTGCCTACGCCTCCTCTGCACCGCGCGCGGTCACGCCTCCGCCGAGAGCCTCGACCCAGCAGAGCTTCTGAGATTCCTCAAACCCGCTCCCGAAGATGCGCAAACCCTTGAGCGAATGCTGAACGAGTACATCGCCCTCCGATACACCGGCGAAAACTTCTCAAAAGGTGCCGCAGCCGCCATCGATGCCATTCAAGCGGCCACCCTCGCCCGAACCTTGGAACGCCTCGCCGGATGAAACCGCACCGCTCCACCGCACTCATCCTCACCCTCCTCGCGCTCTTGCTCGGCGGCTTTTCCGGAACCGCCGCCATCACCACCGCGAAGGAACGCCCCACCACCACCGCAGAGTCAGCCGCCGCGTTATTTGCAGACGAGAAGTTCAGCGAAGCAGCCGACGCATTCGAGCGGCTCACCGCCCTGCATCCCGACGATGTCTCTCTCCGATTCAACCTCGCGCGCGCCCTCCAAGAAGATGGCCGTCTCGGCGAATCCATCCTCGAACTCGAACGAGCCCTGCGCATTCTCCCCGACCACATTCCCTCCGCGCAACTCCTCGCGCGCCTCCGCAAAGATTCCAGCGCCCGCATCTTCACCAACAGTTCAACCGAACTTCTCCTCCGTCGCCTCCTCCCCACCCGAAACCAAACCCTGAATGTTCTCTACGCCAGCATCGGCCTCTTCGCGATGGCCGTCGGCCTCCGGACTCTCTCCCGCTACCACCGCGCGTCCTTGCTCCCTCTCGGGCTCGCCATCGCCGCAGCCGCAGTCGCTTCCGTGGATCTCCGTTTCAAAGAACGCGTCGGAAAACTCGCGATTCTCATCGAACGCAACGCCGAACTCCAAAGCGCCCCCGTACCAAAAGGCAACGTGCTCACGGTCATTCCCTCCGGTTCCCAAGTGATTATCGGACACCATCATGCCGGCTGGATTCTGGCCCGTCTGCCCGACGGCACCGAAGGCTGGCTTCCCGAAAAGACCGTTCGCACCATCGGAAACCCATCCAGCGCACCAGCCGTCGCCGCCGCACCAGTCAACGGATAGGCCATTCAGTCCATTCCGCACCCCCCGCTTCCCCCCGTTCGCTTCCGATGAAGGCACGTCGCTCACTCGCCATCGTCACGCTTTTCCTGACCTTCACCGGATCCCAGATTCACGCGCTCCCCATCTCTGAACCAAACGAACTCCCGGAAACCGTCGTCATTGCGCCTCCCCTTCCCGCGCCATTTTTCGGATCCGACCCAACCCGCGAAACCATCCTCTCCGGCGACCTTCTTCGCACAAATCCCGCGTCAACGCTCGATAACGCACTCCGGCAACAACCCGGCTTCCGGCTGTTCCGCCGCACCGACAGCATCGGCGCCCACCCCACCACCCAAGGCGTAAGCCTCGGAAACGTGGGCCCCAACGGCGCCAGCCGTACCACCGTGCTTCAGGACGGTATCCCCATCAACGACCCCTTCGGCGGCTGGGTCCCGTGGACACGCTACCGAGCCTCCGATCTCGCACAAATCACGCTCGTCCCTGACGGCGGACTCTCCCCATGGGGAACCCCCTCGCTCGGCGGCACCATCGCGCTAGAAAGCCGTGGCCTCCACGACCATCCCTTCCTCTCCACCTCCATCGCCGCCGGCAATCGGATGCCGTACGATGCCTCCGTCGCCTTCGCCGCCCAACCCACCTCCAGCGCGCGATGGTTCGGTTCCCTTGGAAAAACCGACTTCTCCGGCTACCCCGTTCTCCGCATCGGCCAACGTGGTCTCGTTGACACCAACGCGTCCGTCACAACCTCGCGTTTCGATTTGGGACTCCGCAATACCCTGCACCCCAACGGCCCCTGGCAAACCACCTTGCGTGTCCAAGGATGGGACGAACAGCGCGGCAACGGAACCACGCTCACAACCAACCGGAGCCGCGCGCTCGACCTGTCCGCCCGCCTCGACCGCGTCTCATCACCCGATGACTGGTCGATGGAAAACATCCTCTTCCACCAAGAGCGTCGTTTTGCGAGCACCTTCACGGCGGTCACGCCCGACCGCAGCGCAGAGTCCCTCACCCTCGATCAGCACAGCGTGCCGTCGCGCTCGACGGGTTTCATCCAGCGCATCCGCATCCCCCTCGGCGAAAGCCACCAACTCGGCGCAGGATGGGATACCCGCTTCATCTCAGGGGCCACGCACGAACACTTCTTTTTTGAAGATGGCATTCCTCTCCGCGAACGGTCTGCGGGCGGACGCCAACGTCAAACCGGCCTCTTCCTCTTGGACACTTGGAAGGCCGCACAAACGTGGACGCTTGAAGCCGGCGCGCGACTCGATCAAATGAACCAATCCCGTGGCGCGTTGCTCGAAACCGTCCGAGCAAGCGGCGCGGTGCTCAAACAAGAGCGCCCTCCCGAGCGTTCCGACATCCACCCCACCACGCGCCTCAGCGCGCGCTGGCAACCCACCGACCGCTTCGCTTGGCGATGCGATTTCCACACCGGCGTCCGCTTCCCCACACTGAACGAACTTTACCGCCCCTTCCGCGTTGGCTCCGTAACCACCGCCGCCAACGCAGCCCTCCGCGCGGAAGAAGTGCGTGGGGTATCGTCGGGCATCTCGTTTACCCTGCCCGATCAAACACAGCTCCACGCTCGATTCTTTTTCGACCGCGTGACCCACGCGATTGCCAACGTGACAACCGGACCCAACACCCTGCAACGCAGAAATCTGGATGCCACGGAAGTACGCGGCATCGAGTTTCGTGCAACCCGCCAAATGACCACGCACGTAACATTTGAGAGCGCGTACGCCTTCACCGAGGCGACCGTGACCCAATCCCGCCAAGCCCCGAGGCTCGTCGGACGATCCCTTCCACAAGTCCCTTCTCATGCGGCATCGCTCGCGGTTCGTGCCCGCTTCGAACGTGTGGAATGGACCACCCAAGGCCGCTGGAACAGCGCATCATGGGACGATGACCTTAATCAAATGCGCCTGAACCCGTTCCTCTGCATCGACTCACGGTTAGATTACCACCTAGGCCCCAGAACAACCCTATACACCTCCCTCGAAAACCTCACCGCGACCGAAATCATGACCCGTCGCGAATCATCCGGCCTCATCGGAATCGCCACCCCCAGAATGTGGTCCGCCGGAATCCGCCACGACTTCTAACCATCATCACGCCAAAGGCATTCCCCATCATCATGCCGGAAGGTTCTCTCCATCATCATGCCGGAGGCATGACACCCTGTAGCCGGTGGTAAGGAGCGCCAGCGACGCCACCACCGGCCCCAACGCCCCCCCCCGCCGCACGCCCCGCCGAACACGCCCCACCGAACACCCCACCGCACGCCCCGCCGCACCCTCACACCGTCACACCCTCACACCCTCACACCCTCACGCCCCTCACGCCCCTCACGCCCCTCACGCCCCTCACGCCCCTCACGCCCCTCACGCCCCTCACGCCCCT
>JBEEPE010000353.1:0-6138 GCA_041191265.1 Verrucomicrobiota bacterium
GGTGTCGGTGATGACGAGGAACTCGGAACCGTCTGGGTTTACTCCGAGTGAGAGGCCGTGTGCGCCGGAGAAGCCGAGGGTCCAATGTCCGAGGACATCCCCGTTAGTGTTGTGGATCAGGATGTTGTTTTGTTTGTGATTGGTGAGGAGGAAGAGGCGTCCGTCGCGGACTTGGAGCATTTCGTGACAATCGCTGACGGGATTTTTCGCGGGATCGGCTTTGCTCCAGAGTTTGTCGACGCGGTACTTCATTCCGTGGTGGCCGATGATTGCGCCATGGAACTCGGGTGCAGTTTTGGATTGTGCGATGAGGTGCGGTGCGGCGATTGCGGCGAGACTGGTTCCGAGGAAGGAGCGACGGGAGAGGGGATTGTGGACGGGTTGTTTCATTTGGAGAGGGATTTCTGGAGTTCGCGGGCGGCGTTTTGGAAAAGATACATGGCTTCCCAAGCGGACCCTGGGAATCCGTTTTGTTGGGTTAGCCAGACCATGATGAGTCCGGAATCGCGGTCGACGAGGGTGTCGGTGCCGAAGGAGCCCATGTGTCCATAAGCGGTTGGGGTGACGATGCAACCGCAACCGTAGTTCCCTTTCCATTCGGGGGGAGTTTGGCGGGTTCGCATGCGGTCTACGGACGTTTTGGAGAGGTAGCGTTTTCCGTCGAGGGAACCGTCATTGACGAGCATTTGGTAGAAGCGGGCGAGGTCTTTTGCGGTGGAGAAGAGGCCCCCGACGGGCATGGCGTGTCGGGTTGATTTGTTTTCGAGTGGGTAGGAGAGGATGGGGATGGTGGCGGGGACGAGTCCTTTCCAGGCGTCGTCGGGTTTGTAGGGGGCGGCGAGGCGTTTTTGTTGTTCGAGCGTGGGGTAGGGGGTGGTGTCGTTCATCCCGAGGGGATTGAGGATTCGGGATTGGATGAACTGGTCGTAGGGTTGGCCGCTGACGAGTTCGATGATGCGTCCGAGGATGGTGTATCCGCCATTGGAGTATGCGGCGCTGGTGCCGGGTTCGAAGCGGAGGGGGGGAATGGCGTGGGCGCGGGCGCGGACGTCGAGTGGCCACGAATCCCAGCCGGGCAGATCGAAAGTGGTTTTGGATCCGAATCCGGCCATGTGGCTGAGGAGGTGATGGATGCGAATGGGTGTTTTGACGGGTTTGAGAATGGTTTGTTCGGGAGTTTTGGATGCGACGGCTTGCAGATCTTTATATTCGGGGAGGAGGTCGGTGAGCAGGGTATCGAACTGGAGTTTACCGTCTTCGATGAGCATGAAGATGGCGGCGGCGGTGATGGGTTTGGTTTGCGAGGCGACCCAGAAGAGGGTGTCGGGTTGCATGGGCGCCTTTTTGGCTGGGTCGGCGAGTCCGATTGCGGAGGTATCGAGCAGGGTGGTTCCGGTGGCGGCGAGGGTGACTGCTCCATTGAGTTCACCGGCTTGGATGAAGCGCTGAAGTCCGGAATGGAGGGTTTCGCGGTAGTGGTCGCGTGCGCTGTCGGCGATGGCGGGCAAGGTGAGGAGGAGAAGGAGCGACGCGAGGAGCGTGGCTACGAAACGTGTCGGTGGGGTTTGGGAACGCATGGTGACGGAAACGAGCGGGAGTGAGGGGAGGAGGGTTGGGTCGCGTTGCGATTACTCCATCAAACGGATGCAGGCGGGCATTGGGATTTCAGTGGGTTTGGCGTGAGGGACGAGTTTTCCGTCTGCGGAGTTGATTTGGAAAACCGCGATGTTGTTGCCGGGCATGTTGGCGCAGAGAAGCCATTGGCCATCTGGGGTGATGAGAAGATTTTGCGGACCTTTCCCGCCGCTGGGTGCGATGGCGAGCCGTGTGAGGGTTCCGTCGTCCGCGATGCGGTAGGAGGCGATGCTGTCGTGGCCGCGGTTTGTGCCGTAAAGGAATCGTCCGTTCGGGGTGATTTTTAGGTCTGCGGTGTAGCTTTTTCCGGTGAAGTCCGCGGGCAGGGTGGAGAGGGTTTGCCGGTGTTTGAGTGTGCCGTCGGTTGCATTCCAATCGAGGAGGGCGACGGTGTTTGCGAGTTCGTTGATGACGTAGACGATTTTGCCGTTGGGATGGAATGTGAGGTGGCGGGGGCCGCTGCCGGGCGGGAGTTCGACGTGGGGTTGGTTTGGGTTGGGGACAATTTTGCTGGAGTTGTTGTCGACGGTGTAGATCAGGACTTTGTCGATACCGAGGTCGGCGGCGAGTGCGAAGCGTCCGTCGGGGCTGGCGACGAAACAGTGTGCATTGGGTCCTTTTTGGCGAGAGGGGTCTGCGCCTTTTCCTGCGTGTTGGACGGTTGTGACTGCGGGTTCGAGGGAACCGTCGGCGTTGATGGGATAGGATGCGACGTTTCCGGTGGTGTAGTTGGCGACGAGGACGGTTTTGCTGTTGGGCAGAACGTCGAGGTAGCAGGAGGCGGAGCCGTGGGAGCTTTGGCGGTTGAGATGGCGGAGGTTCCCTGAACGGCCTTCGATGGCGAAGGCGGCGACGTGTTCGTCATTTTTTGAACCGAAGGATTCGGCATCGATGGAGTACAGAAAGTTTCGGTTTGGGGACAGGGCGAGGAAAAAGGGGTGTTGAATGCCGGTGGTACGTGCGAGGGGGCGGAGTTCGCCTTTTTCGGCTACGAACTCGAAGGCATGGATTCCGGCTTTTTCGCCGCTGGTGAATGCGGAGACGAAGACGATGGGGCCGGCGAGGGCGGACGGCATTGCGGTGGCGGAGAGTGCGGCAACGACGAGAGGGGTGGATGAATGTCTCATGGAACGGGGAGATGTTTTTTGGGGGGCGTGAGGGGTGCGCTTTAGTTTGCGGGTGCGGAAGGTTTGAGCTGTTTGATCCAGTCGACGAGGAGGGCGGTTCCGGCGGGGTCGCTTCGGAGGGTGCCGATGGGCGGCATCTGGCCTTGTCCGCGCGACGCGCTTCGCAGGAGGAGGACGGAGGCGGCGGGATTGCCTGGGGCAAGGATTCGGGGGTTGTGGATGCCGAACGTGGTGTGCAGGGGGACGGATTCGAGTGCCGTGTCTTTTTCGGGCAATCCGAATCCGAACTGCACGTGGGCATTTCCGCCTCCGCTACGGACATGGCAATGGGCGCAGTTGGCGTGCAGATAGGAGCGGGCTCGGTCGTCCAGCGAAGCGGTGGTGTCTGCGGGATTGGCGAGTGGTTTGGTTGCGACGGGCGGTTTTGGGAGCAGGACGCCGTCCTTGGGAGCGGGGCGTTGCAGGGGCGAGGGGGACACGCGGGCGAGGCGTTGTTTGAGGACGGCGTCGCTGGGTTTGTCTTTGGCGAGTTCGGATTTCCACTCGGCGATATGGGTGACGGACTGGTCGAAGCGGAATCGTCCATCGGACTCCCATTTGTCGAGTTGGGGACGTCCGTCGCGATCGGGCCTGGCGAGTTGCATGCTGTTCATGGTGAGGGTGAAGCCGGCTTGGCGGCTGTGACAGACGCTGCATTCTTGGCGACTCGGAAAGATCCAGTCAGCGGTGGTGACGCCTTCTTGAGGGAGGAGTTCGGCGTCGGATTGGGCGTTGTTCCATTGGTAGGAATAGCCGGACCACTCGTTGTCTTGTTTGAGCAAGATGCGTGTTTCGAGGCGTTTCTTTTCTCGAGAGAGGGTTTGGACGAGGGCGGAACCGTCGGGGAGTTTCCAAGGGCTGTTCTGATTGAACTCGATGCCGGTGCCGTTGGGGAGGGCGAGGAGGTATTCGGAGTGGGCGTCATCGTGCCAACTGGGAGCGTTGATGAGGTAGGGGAGGATGCCGCTCGCGGGGGCAAGGGTTGCGGTGTCGGTGAAGAGCCCAGTTTCGCTGAGTTTTGTGGGGAATGGGGTGGGAGGAGTGGTGGGTGGGGGAGTTCGTTCGAGGCGATGGATGGCGTTGCCGCTGTAGTCCACGAGATGGATTTCACCGTCGTGGGATTCGCTGAAGTGGGCGATTCCGAGGCGGGTGCGTGCGATGAGGCGGTCGGAGGTGACGGTATCTTCTTTCCACGTTGCTGCGCGGATTTGGCCGGTGCTGTAGTCGCCGTAGAGGTAGTGTCCTTGGAGTTCTGGAAACCGTTTGCCTCGGTAGACGATGCCTCCGGTGAGGGATCGGAAGTCTTTGTGGGAGTGTTCGATCATGGCTTTCGCGATTGGGTGCGGGCCGCGTTTTCTGAGGGGTTGGAGGTCATGATTTCCTTCGACGAGGGGCCACCCGTAGTTGGCGCCTTTTCGAACGACGCGCGCGTATTCCCAGAGATCTTGTCCGTTCTCGCCGACCCAGATGTCGTTGGTGACGGGATCGATGTGCATGCGCCACGGGTTTCTGAATCCGTAGGCCCAGGTTTCGGGGCGTGCTCCTGGGACGGTGAGGAAGGGGTTGTCGGCGGGGATGCTGTAGGGGAGTCCGTTGGAGGGATGGTCGACGTCGATGCGGAGGAGTTTGGCGTTGAGGCGGGCGAGATCTTGTCCGGTGTCCCATTCGTCGCAATCGCTGGTGCCATCGCCGGTGGTGACGTGGAGCATGCGATCTTTTCCGAAGCCGAGGGCCAGACCGTTATGACCGTGGGAGTGCCATTCGAGGAAGAGTGTGCGTGAGGCGGGATCGATTTTTCCGGTGGCAGGGTCCATGTGGAACCGGAGGAGGCGATTATTGAAGTCCATTTTTCCTTCGCCGAACCGGCCATTGGCGCCGACGAAGATGAATCCGTTGGAGGCGAAGTTGGGATGGAAGCAGAGGTCGTAGATGGATTCTTTGAGGGTGATGAGGGTTTCGGCGTCTTTGGTGTCGAGGGAGGGGACTCGGGCGATGCGGCTTTCGCGGGTGGGTCCGTATCCGTCGTTTTCGAGGAGGAGGTGGGAGGCGGAGTGGGGTTCTGGGATGAGGGCAATGGGGAACTTGGTTTCGAGGTGGGCGAAGGATTTGGTGGTGTGGAAGGGTGGGGCGGGTTCTGGGGAGCCTTGGAGGGGGCCTGGGGTCCACGGTTTTTGGGGGGCTTCTGCGCTGGTGGCGGGGCCGACGAAGGTGAGGGGGATGTATTTTTCGTGGTTATGGAAATCGGGTCGGTCGAGGGGGGCGGTGGACGAGAGGGCGGGGGTGGCGAATCCGGTGGAGAAGTCGTAGCGGCAGAGGGTGTGGAGCCAGGTTTCGCCGGGGCGTGGTCGGCCTCCGGTGGGGAGAAAGTCGCGCCAAGGGATGGCGCCTTCGACGGTCCAGCCTTGGTCGGAATCGGTCCAATCGTTGAGGGTTCCGCGGACTTTGGTGGCGGATTTGAGGTGAAAGGGTTGTTCTTTTGCGAAGCGTGGGTAGCCGCCGGCGCCTCGGGAGGGGAGGAACATATCGAGTTTGCCGTTGGCGGCATTGACTTCGAACTCGTAGTAGCCGGGTTTGTCGTGGGCGGGTTTGAGGAAGAGTTCGAAGACGTCGTTGAGCCAGATGGTGCTGTCTTGTTCGGTGACGGTTGCGAAGACGTCGGTATCGTCCATTTCTGCGGAGAAGTAGAGGTGATCGCGGTCCCAGAGGAGGCGGGCGACGGTTTTCGTGGGAGGCTGTTTTCGGTCGCCTTCGAGCCAGTGGGAGCGGAACGCGGTGATGGGGGTGGCGTTTTTCCATGCGGGATCATCGAGGGATCCGTCGATGATTGGGGCTTGGTGGGCCCAGCGGCATTCGGTGATGGCGGGTTGTTGCTCGGGGGTGGTGGGAGCGGCGTTGGCGATGCTGAGGCTGATAAAAAAACCGAGGAGGGCCAAAGCATGGGTGGGAAAGCGCGGTTTCATGGGGATGGTGGGGGGGATGCGGGATTTACGGGGAGCGGCTCGGGGAGAGTGGAGTCATGTGATGGCGCAAAACCTGAGCCACCGAGGGAATGATGCGAGGTGTTGGCGGGTGGGAGTTGGATGGGGCGGGTGGAGGCTCTGCGGGGGGGATGGTGGGAGCGGTGGCTTTTTTCGGAGTTCGCGATGAACTTTTGTTCAGTTTCCGTGTTATTCCCCTGTGATTTTTCAAAGATGGTTGACGCTGACATGAGATTAGAACGAGCCGCGTGTTTTTCCGGAAGGGGTCCTTTAGAACGAGGCGGGCGATGAGCGGCGCGGCTTTTGAGGTGGGGGTTGTTGGGGGGGGACCTGGGGGGTTGATGCTGGCGTATCGCCTG
>JBEEPE010000354.1:0-3387 GCA_041191265.1 Verrucomicrobiota bacterium
CAAGACGGAGGGGATGGCGCGGCGAGTGGATGAGGATGAGGTGGTTCGTTTTTCGGCGGAGACCGACCGCGTGTACTGCGGGACGGAGGGGGCATGCGTGATTGAGGAGTCTGGCCGAGCATCGGTGGTTTTGGAGAAGCGTGGCTCTCGCACGACGGTGGTGTGGAACCCGTGGATTGCGAAGGCGGCGGCGATGGCGGATTTCGGGGATTCCGAATGGCCTAGGATGGTTTGTGTGGAGCAGGCGAATGCGGGCGATGATGCCTTGGAGGTTGCTGCGGGCGAGAGTGTTGAGATGAGCGCGGTTTATCGGTTGGCGGTGTCCTCGCGTTGACGGCGTGGGAAACTTCACGAATGTTGAACGGTCTGGAGCGGAGTAGTGTCAAAAACACGCAGCAGTCACTTACCTATGATGAACTCGGTATCTTTCATGAAACGGATCGGGGTTTGTGCCTCGGTGTTGACGATGGGTGCGATGGTCTATGCGGCGGAGGGGGACGCGCCGAAGCCGGCGGAACCACAGGCGGCGAAGGAGTCTGAGAAGGCGGGCAAGGGGGAGAAGGCGGCGGATGCGAAGGGGTTGCCGAAGTTTCTTTTGGACAACTCGCCGTTGCCGCCGGGGACGCCGACGTACGCGCCGGTTATTGAGAAGGTTTCGCCGAGTGTTGTGACGGTGAAGACGAAGAAGATGATGGTGCCGGGGGCGCAGGCTGAGGGCGGGGGACGTCACCCGATGTTGGACGATCCTTTGCTGCGGCGTTTCTTTGGGTTACCGGAGGCTGAGGAGGGGCAGGGAGGGAAGAAGGATGCGGACAAGGAGCGGAAGCGTGGGGGGAAGCAGGGGAAAGCGGTTCCTCAGGATTTTGGGTTGGGGTCGGGGGTGATTGTGAGTGAGGAGGGGCACATTTTGACGAACAACCATGTGGTGGATGGTGCGGACGAGATCGAGGTGCAGTTGGGGCGGAATGGGAAGAGTTACAAAGCGAAGAAGTTGGGTGCGGATCCGGAGACGGACATTGCGGTGTTGAAGATTGAGGGGCGTTCGTTCAAGGCTGTGACGTTTGGCGACAGCGATAAGTTGCGGTCGGGCGACATTGTGTTGGCGGTGGGGAACCCGTTTGAGTTGACGCAATCGGCGACGATGGGGGTGGTGAGTGCGACGGGTCGTCACAAGATGCAGATTGCGAGTTTCGGGAACTTCATTCAGACGGATGCGGCCATTAACATGGGAAACTCTGGGGGAGCTTTGGTGGATTACTTGGGGAGGTTGGTTGGGATTAACACGGCGATTTTCAGCCGTTCGGGTGGCAACCAAGGGATTGGGTTTGCGGTGCCGTCGAATGTGGCGAGGTTCGTGATGGAGAGTCTGTTGCGTTCGGGCAAGGTGAGTCGCGGATTCCTCGGGATTATGCCTCAGGAAATCACGCCGGAGCTGGCGCGGACGTTTAAGGTGGAGGAAGGTGTTGGGGTGTTGGTGGCGCAGGTGACACCGGGATCGGCGGCGGACAAGGCGGGGATGAAGAAGGGGGACGTGTTGTTGGAGGCGGAGGGTCAGCGGGTGGATACGCCGGACGATTTTCGGTTCAAGGTGGCCTCGATGCCGCCGGGAGCGAAGGTACGGTTCAAGATGACTCGGGATGGGAAGGCGATAGAGGTGACGGCAACGCTGGCTGAGCGACCTGACCTAGCGAAGGCGGCGCCGGCGCCGGTGGTTGAGCCGGATCCGGACGTGTTGGACGGCGTGGAAGTGGCGGATCTTGACGAGTCGAACCGGAAGGAGTTCCGGATTCCGGAGGGGGTTGAAGGAGTGTTGATTACCAAGGTCGAGCCGGAGTCGCCTTCTGGGGTGGCTGGGATTCGGAAGGGCGACGTGATTCAGGAGATTGGGCGCAAGCCGGTGAAGACGGCGGACGAGGCGGTGAAGATGAGCGAGGACTTGAAGCGTGAGCGCGAGGTGTTGGTGCTGGTTTCGAGTCGTGGGAGCAATCGGTATGTGCTGTTGAAGCAGCAATAACGATTGAAGCTCGGGCGGAGTTGACACGTCGTTGATGCGCTCCATGACGTGGATTGCGGGGTGAAAGGTTGGCCTGCCTTATTCTTGTTGGAGAAGGGTTTTGCTGTTCTCCGAGAGACGCGCCATCCAAGGATTCGCCAACTCAAAGTCGTTGATTTGGTCGGAGGGCAGAATCTGGCGGGCCATGGTGGTTTTGCTTGCTTGTCGCGGTTCGACGAGCGCAACGAGCGCGACGAGTGCGGGTGTGGATTGGATAGGGGTTGGTGGGGTATCGGAAGTTTTCGGTAAAACCCTGCCTCGCGGGGAGGAAGCATCTCGTTTATCCCGTTGCGTTCACGAATATGGATACCAACTGGAACGGCGTATTTCCCGCCATCACAACGCAGATGCACCGCGACGGATCTCTGAACTTGGAGGGGACAGCCGCCCATGCGGAGGCGCTGATTCGATCGGGCGTTTCGGGTATTATCTTTCTTGGGTCACTGGGTGAGAACCAGACGCTGACGCCTGAAGAGAAGCGGTTGATGATGCGGGAGATGGTGGCTGCGGTTTCTGGGCGGGTGCCGGTTTTGTCGGGTGTGGCTGAGAATAGTACGGCGGATGCGGCGCGTTACGTGGCGGATGGAGAGCGGTTGGGCGTGGACGGGTTCATGGTGATGCCGGCGATGTGTTACCGAGGCGACACGGTGGAGGCGGTTCATCATCTTCGGACGGTGGCGGCGGCGACGGGTCGGGGGGTGATGGTTTACAACAATCCGATCAGTTACTTTAACGACATTACGCCTGAGACATTTGCGACGTTGGCGGATGTGGCGAACATTGTGGCGATTAAGGAGAGTTCGGGGGACACGCGGCGGATCACGGATTTGAGGAATGCGGTGGGCGATCGATACGCCTTGTTTACTGGGGTGGATAACTTGCTGTTGGAGAGTGCGATTCTGGGGATTGACGGATGGGTTGCTGGGTCGGGAATTGCGTTTCCTGACGAGAATCAGTGGCTGTGGGATTTGACGCGGCAAGGGCGTTGGGCGGAGGCGCAGGCGTTGTACCGTTGGTTCACGCCGTTGCTGCATTTGGATGTCAGCACGAAGTTGGTGCAGAACATCAAGCTGGCGGAGCAGGAGACGGGGTTGGGGCAGGAGTGGGTGCGTGCGCCGCGTCGTTCGCTGGAGGGGGCTGAGCGCGAGCGGGTGTTGCGGGTGATTCGGGACGCGATTGCGGCGCGTCCAGAGGTGCCGAAGCGGGTTTCCGAATAGTCTTCTGGGGGAGTGATGAGCGCGGCAACGGAGACGAAGGTTGTGCATCCGCCTGGGATGCGGACGTTGTTTCTCACGGAGATGTGGGAGCGCATGAGTTATTACGGCATGCGCGCG
>JBEEPE010000355.1:0-7265 GCA_041191265.1 Verrucomicrobiota bacterium
AGATGTTCCGTCAACTGATTAATCCGAGCAGTCAACAACGCAACCTGTACGTCAGCGCTCCCCGTGTCCTTCGCGTGCAACTGAAGCGCAACCGCTTCCTGTGTCTGTGCCATAAATCTTCCTTTGTCTTGTTTCGTGAGCCTCGAATCATCAAGCAGCAGCGCGGGAAATCAAGAAGGTTTTCAGGAAACTGACCCGTCAACGCGCCGAGGCAGGTGATCCTCACAGTATTCAGCGCCATCGCCCGCCACTCGAAAATCCAGCTCAGGATTTGTTCGATCCGTCCTTCCGCAACGAGAACAACAGTGAAAAGCCTCCAAAACAATCTCCACCCGACCCCCAACACGCCCACTCGACCGCCTGCCCTTCCACGCAACAAATCCACGCCAAAGCGCCAAACCAAACATCCCCAAGAAATGACTCATGGCGACCAAGATTCCAAACCGCCCACGCCACCCAGCGGAAAAAAACAAAATGAGCACGTAAAGCGCATCTAACGCCGCCAGCCAAACAATCCGAACCGGGATGATCATGAACGCCAAAACCGTCATGTCCGGATAGAAGAACGCGAAGGCAAAAATCAACGTGTTATTTAGCAAAAACCCCATCTCCCCCTGGCCCGAAATCAGTGCACCAGCCGCTGAAGTTAGTAGCCCCAAACCGTAAAACAGATTCAAACGCACCCTCCCCATCGCGCGCTCCAAACCCTCCCCAATCCACGTCAAAAACATTAGGTAAAAAATCACCGCCACCCAATCCGGTAGAATCCCCCCGACGCTCGGAACAAATGCCTGAGTCACAATCCGCCAGACCTGCCCGTTCATCAACGCTTCTGGGTCCAACCGCACCGCATCACGGAACCCCGGATTGAACGTGCAAAGCACAAACGTCAGCCCATTTAAAATCGCAACCCACAACAATAAATGCGGAATCGCGTACCGACCAAACTTTCGCTCTAAATCGTCCATCAAGTTGGGCGTCACATTCCCCCCACGTCCTCCTGAGGGCAACCCGAAATCAAGCGGCCAAGACGGTCATCTACTTCTTCTTGGGAACATCTGCCTCCAGCGGACGGTCCTTGTAAAACAAAACACCCGAGCGCCTCAGGTTCAAAATCAACGCTTTGAGATTTTCGGCCGTTTCCTTGTCTTTCATTAACGTTGTCAAAGGACCCTTCCCCTCCGCAGCCTCCTTCATCAGTTTTTGCAACGAATCCGCCGCCGCATTCGCTTTTTTCGCCATGCTGCGAAAATCCGCCGCCGCGGCGTTAATGTCTTCGACCCCTTTGGAACTGAGCTCCGAAGCCAACTTCCGGAAGTCCTCAGAAGTCTCCCCCAAGTTCACCATCATCTTGTCCCAAGACGCCAAGTTCTGCTCGCTCAGCAACCGCGAGTTAATCGCCCCCGTCAGCGTCTGAATGTGCGCCAAACTCTCCGATAACTGCGCGAGCACCTGAGAGCCTTTCTGCGTCATATCCTCCAACCCGCCAAGTTTCGACCCCTCGACCACCTCCCCCGAACGCCACACCTCCTTTGGGTCAAATCCTTCGGAAGGTGTCACCTCAATGTACTTGTCACCCAACAAGTTAACACTTCCAATCACAAAGCTCGATTGCCGAGGAATCTTCACGTCGCCTCTCACCTTGACGCGTACCGCAACCTTGAAAGAGTCCCCAACCAGCTTCGGGTTATCCTCCACAAACCCGATTTTAGCCCCCGCCAACATCACGTCACTCCCTGACACCAAGCCCGACGCATTAGGGAAAACAACGTTCAAAACATACGCACTCCCCATGCCCTGACCGCGCTTTCCAAAGACAATCACCATCGCAGCGATCACCGAAAGACCCGTCAAAAAGAAGACGCCCACCCAAACTTCCAACCGCCGCTGTTTGTTCGTTTCCATGGATATCCGTTAATCACACATCCCCTCACCTATCCCTCCCGACTCCGTCCCTCAATGAAATCACGCAAAATCGGGTCCTTCGACGCGCGGGCCTCCTCCGGACTTCCCTGCGAGTAAACGGCCCCCTCGTGCAGAAAAACGAGATGGTCTGCAGTATGAAACGCTGTCCTCATGTCGTGCGTTACGACAACCGATGTCACCTTTAACCGCTCCTGAAGCCTCCGAATCAAATGGTTAATGGAATCCGTCGCAATCGGGTCCAGGCCTGTCGTTGGCTCGTCATACAAAATACACGCCGGACGTGACACGATCGTTCTCGCAAGCCCCACCCGCTTCCGCATCCCTCCACTCAGCTGGTCCGGCATTTTCATCTCCTCCCCCGCCAACCCAACCATCTCTAGCGCCTCATTCACTCTGAAGCGAATCTCCTCCTCGTCCCGCACCCCGCTCTCGCGCAGTGGAAAAGCTAAGTTCCCGCCGACACTCATCGAGTCAAACAACGCCGCTCCCTGAAACAGCATCCCAACCTTCCGGCGAATCCGAACAAACTCCTCCTCGCTCATCGCTGACACCTCCTCCCCGTCCACCTCAATCCGTCCAGAATCGGCTCGCATCAATCCAATAAAGTGCTTGAGCAAAACGCTTTTTCCGCATCCGGAACGGCCCAAAACTACCGTCGTACCGCCCCGGGGAATGTCCATATCCAGCCCACGTAACACCGCCTGATCGCCAAACCGCTTTGTCACTCCGCGAACACTGATCATTAAATCCAGCGGGGCACTCATGCAGGAAAAATAAGATTTAAAGCAAAGGACAAGAAAAAGTTAGCAATGAGGACGACCAGTGATGCAATCACCACCGCTTCCGTAGGGGCCCTGCCCACCCCAGCCGCTCCATTCTTCGCCCGTAACCCTTGGTCACAGGCGATAAATCCAATCACCAACGCAAACGCAAATCCCTTCACCAAAGCCATTTTGATGTCTCGCCCAGTCGTAAACTTCAGCATATTCGTGACGTAATACGCGTGCGAAACCCCTAACACCCGAACCGCCACCAGATATCCCGCCGTTACCGCCACCCCAATGCACTCCGCAACCAGAAGCGGGGCAGAGGACAACAACGCAGCCACCCTCGGAACCACCAGATAATCTACCGGATCAACCCCCATCGCCCGAAGGGCATCCACCTGCTCCGTCACCTTCATCGTCCCAATCTCCGCCGCGATCGCCGCTCCAACCCGTCCGCTCAACATCAATGCCGTCAAGACCGGTCCCAGTTCGCGAAACATCGACACTGAAACCACCGCCCCCACCGCCGAATCCATCCCCAAACGATGAAACTGAAAAAACGTCTGCGCCGCGAACACTGCTCCCGTGAATGCCCCCGTAACCAGCACCACTAACTGCGAACGCGCTCCAATCTCCACAATCTGTCGCAGGTACAAATCCCGACGAAATGGGCGACGCCAAAAACTCGTCACCGTGTCCTTCCCCAACAACACCAAGCGCCCGAAGTATTCGGACACTCCCATGACTGTTCCGCCGACACCCGTGAACATACACGGATTGCAACGTGAATGAGCCGTTGAATCAAGTGCGCCGAAAACTTAGTGCTCCAAAATGCTTAGGAAGAGAAACTCCGCCAGACGGGAAATCGTCCGTTGCGACAGCCCCACCCAAGTGCTACAAACAGGAAAGTAAAAATACTATGGCCACCTCTCCCCTGTTCGGACTTCTCGGAAACTTCGCCGGCCCTGATATGCTCATCATCTTCATCGTTATCCTTCTTCTGTTCGGTGCGAAGAAACTACCTGAACTCGCTCGCGGCATGGGTCAGGCCGTCAAAGAGTTCTCCAAAGCAAAGGACTCTTTGCACGATGAGCTTAACCGCCCTGTCGTGACAGACACTTCCCATTCGTACCACGCAGATCCACACCATGCGGATTCGCATCACTCTTCAGCAACACCAGCAACCAATGTTGCTCCAACGGCTCCCGCAACGCCGGCCAACGGAAGCGATTCGGCACCCAAGCCGAACGCATAACCCCCCACAAAGCTCCCGCAGCGAAGCCCCGCCTCAAGCGGGGCTTTTCGTTTTTGGCGCTGGCTCTCCACCGATATGAGAACGCTCCCACCGCACCGGATTGCTGCTTTTACAGCCCTGCTCATCGCTGTTCTTAAACCGCTTTCGAGCGCCGAAGAGCCAGTCATCTTCACCACATTCAATGTTCAGAACTACGAGACCGATGCCTCGCCAAAGCATCCGGCAAAATCGGAAGCATCCATCACCGCCCTGATTCAAGCCCTCTCACAAATCAAGCCAGACCTGCTTGGCGTCAGTGAGATGGGTTCACTGAATGCCCTCAAAAATCTCCAACACCGCCTCAACTCTGCCGGTATCCCTCTGCCCCACTCCGAATGGGTCAACGGCCCTGACCCCGACCGTCACCTCGCGCTGCTATCCAAGTTCCCTTTTGCGAAAAAAAACGACGCATCGCTCCGCGAGTATACGCTGGGGACCAAGCCCTTCGCCGTCCGCCGCGGATTCTTGGACGTCACCGTTCAGGTCAATCCCACCTACCAACTCCGACTCGTCGGCGCGCACCTCAAGTCAAAACTTCCCGTGCCCGAAGATGAATCTGTCGTACGCCGACACGAGGCCGCCAAACTGCGCGAACATCTGGACGACATCCTTGATGAAAATCCCGAGACCAATCTGCTCGTTTACGGGGATCTGAACGACACTCGCGAGTCACCTCCGATTCGAGAACTAGTCCGGTTTCGAGGCAGAAACGCGCTCTTTGAACTTCCGGCAGCCGACCATCTCGGTGACCGTTGGACGCATTATTGGAAAACCGCCGACACGTACGCACGGATCGACTATCTGCTCGCCAGCTTTGCTCTACTCCCAGAAATTCCAGAGAAACGAGGATGGATTCTAAGAACGGACAACTGGCTGGAAGCCAGTGATCACCGTCCGGTCAGTGTCAACATACTCCCGGTCGAGACCCAAAAAAAGATTCGCCAAAAACGCTAACACACCAAACGCATGGCCCGATTTTTTCAGTGGTTTAACAACCTCTACCCCGTGTGGCTTCTCAGCCTCTCAATCGCGGCCTTTCTCCATCCCCCAGCAATGCTCTGGTTCGGAAAAAGCCACATCTTTTGGTCTCTCGCAGCCTCCATGTTGGGAATGGGGCTCACCCTCAGTCTTGATGATTTTCGTACCGTCGCACGCATGCCCGGCGCCGTAAGTCTCGGCTTTGTCGCACAGTACACCCTCATGCCTTTCTGCGGTTGGTGCGTCACAAAAATCCTCAATCTTGAAAACGCCATGGCGGTAGGCGTCATCTTGGTCGCGTGCTGTCCAGGTGGTATGGCGTCAAACATGATCACCTATCTCGCGCGAGCGAATGTGGCCCTCTCCGTCATTCTCACCCTCGCATCCACCCTCCTCGCATTCATTTTCACCCCGCTCTGGGCCTCTAAACTGGCCGGTCAATACGTTCCGGTTGATGCCTTGGGCATGTGCATCTCCGCGCTGCAGTTGACCGTCGCACCCGTTGTGCTCGGCGTCCTCATCCGCTGGCGAACCCCTGCGCTGGCAGACCGTATCGGAGCATGCGGTCCAACCGTCGCCGTACTCGCATTCACGCTCGTCACTGGTGGCATCGTCGCCGCCAGCGCCAAAGACATTGCGGCCCACTTCGGGAAACTTGCCCTTGCCGCCCTCCTGCTCCACCTCTTTGGCTTCGCCCTTGGCTACATCATCCCCCGCCTGTTCCGGTACCCTGAATCCATCGCGCGCACCGTCAGTATCGAAGTCGGCATGCAGAACGGTGGCATGGCCGCATCGCTCGCCCGCCAACATTTTCCAACGCTCCCGCTCGCAGCCGCGGCCGCCGTCTTCAGTGGCGTCATGCAAAACATCATCGGTGGGCTAGCTGCCGCCGTCTGGAAACGAAAAACACCGGACGCTTAGGCGATCATCACCACAACTGCACGGGATGCACCGACGCAACATCCACTACTGGAAATGTGACCGCCCTGCTGCCTTCCACGGCACCACTCCCTCCAGCTCCATCGAGTCGATTCAAGAGGCTCTCCAAGCGCAGCTTGCCTCACATTTCCAATGTCCCACGCTGACGCTAAGTCCAGCCAGAGGTCAGGGCATCCACCTGACGTGGACCTGTAACCTCAAGGGAATCTCACTGTTCATCCGAGTGGCGCACGGCCCTGAAGCCGACTCTCAACTCGCAGTGGAATCGGCGCTGCTCGACCGACTAAACAAACTCGGCATTCCTGTGCCCAAGGTGTTCGCTTGCGACGATTCCCGAAAACATCTCCCGTTTGGGTGGCAAGCCATGGAGTTGATTCCCCATCCAGACCTCAATCACTGGCAAAAACAGGGGTGCCTTCATCCTCACAAAATCCCGTATGAAATCGGTTTGAACATTGCCCGATGGCAATCCTTCAAACCTCCCGGCTTCGGCATCCTGGAGCTGACCCAAGCAGGCAACCTCATCGGAGGCCATTCATCCTACCAGACTTACTTCCAACTCAATCTGAGTCGTCATCTCGACTTCTTACATGCCCGCGAGTTTATCGATTGCGCCCTGCGGGAACGGATTGTTTGCGCAATCGAGGCTGGGAGCCCGCTGATGCATCTCCAACACGGAGTTCTCGTTCACAAGGATCTCGCGCTCTGGAACATCCTCGGGTCACCCGAACGCGTTTCTGCGTTCATTGATTTTGAGGATGCGATCTCGGGGGACCCTACAGAAGACCTCGCTCTTCTTGCCTGTTTTCATCAAGGAACCTTTCTGAAGGCGGCTCTCACCGGTTACGAAACCATCAATCCACTCCCCAAAGACTTCCTCCGCCGTTTCTGGCTGCACCTCCTCCGGAATATGCTGGTGAAATCCGTGATACGAGTGGGAGCAGGATATTTCGACCGAACAGATTCGTTCTTTCTCATCAATCAAGGCACCTCCGGCTCTGATTTGAAATCCTTCACGCAATCACGGATTTCAAGCGCCCTCGATGGATTCGAAAATAACCTCGAAATCACGAACACCTCACTACCATGACTACGGCCGTCTCTCTCGGAACTTGGATCTCCACTGGTTCTGCTCTCATCACCGAACTTGCCGCGGAAATTGGTTTCGATTGGGTGCTCCTCGATCTTGAACACGGCGCAACAACCCAAAGTGACGTGCTTTCTCAGCTCCAATCGCTCGCGCGAAGCCGCACCCGAGGAATCGTGCGCGTCGGAAACCTGCACCCCGAGCAAATCGGTCAACTTCTCGACTGGGGAGCGCACGGCATCATGCTTCCACATGTTGCCTCCGCCGAAAAAGC
>JBEEPE010000356.1:0-4147 GCA_041191265.1 Verrucomicrobiota bacterium
GATGAAGTCTTCTCGAGGTATTCATGCAACACATTGTATCTCAGTGATATCGGCGATGCACTTCCGCCCATTTGTGAAATAATGTTCCGTGGAGTAATGCGTCTGGCTCTTCCGATCTCGATTCCAGCCGAGACCCCCTCCCCCCCCATCCCTTTGGCGACCATTGAGGCGTAGACCCTCAATCTTGCGATGGGGGCGCTCCTGAGGTTCTTCGAGGACTTACCGCTTTTCTCGGGTGGGGTGATAATCTCGGAACGGGGAAAACGGCGATGAGCAGAGGAGTCTCTCGAGACGGGAAGTTGAACCTCAAAACTGCCACGCAACTGCCACTCAGGACTTCGGTTGTTTTCGTGGTTCTGTGTAAGTGCCTCTGGGGGAGGGAGCCAGCAACCGGGTTCGAACCGGTGACCTGCTGATTACAAATCAGCTGCTCTACCAACTGAGCTATGCTGGCAACTCTCATCGGCGTCAGCCGAGTTGACGTGAATGTTCTGCAAATCTGCCGGAGATTCAACCTCGCATTTGAATGGGGGCGGTTTTGTGATCCGTAATATTCTCTCGGCGAGTTGGTTTTGGAATGTATTTGCTCCGCTGAGTTATGCTTGGCGTGGGTTTTACGCAGATTCTAACAGGCGGAGGATGATTTTTTCTGACTCGATGCCGCGCTGAATCATTGACGAAGCCGACTCGACCAAGATGCGGGCGCGCATCATTTCGACCGTTTCTGATGCCACATCGACGTCTGCAATCCGGCTATTTGCGACTTCAAGATTTTGCGTCTGGGTCGCGAGGTTATCGCTGATTGCTTGCAGACGGGATTGGTTTGCGCCGTTAGTTGCGCGACTGGTGGCGATAAACTGCAGCGAGTTTTGGATGGTTTCCAGAGAGACGTCTGAGAGTGAGCCGCCACCGCGTTCGAGAATGTACCCTTCGGAGCTCGAGGAAGAGTCCGGAACGTCGTCCCACTCGCCGCTCGGCCCTGCTCCGTTGACTTCCATGTAGTTTTGACTTCCTCGAACCACTTCCACGGAAGGCGGGGTGAGGTATCCACTTCCCCCTGAGGTGATGGTTACGCCTGTGATGACACCTCCAGAAACAATGGCCGTGCCCGTGGCTCCCGATCCGCCGCCGCCAGTAAACGCTAGAGTAGGGGGGGTGGTGAAATCTGCCCCTCCATTGGTAATCGTGACACCGGTCACCGGGCCTCCCACGACCGTTGCCTGACCGATTACGCCGAATCCGGCTGCATCAACTGTTGGCTCAGAGGTGTAGCCTGATCCGGCGGAAGTGATGGTGACGCCCGTGATGACGCCCAGTGTGAGGATTGCGGTACCCGAAGCTCCGGACCCCCCTCCCCCAGAAAACGTGAGTGCAGGTGGGGTGGCAAACCCTGAACCGCCGTTCGTGATTGCGACGCCGGAAACGGTGCCCCCTAGAACGGTGCCGTCCCCGATAACGCCGACATCGTCTGGTCCGCCGGCTTTCCAGCGGGAGTTAGAGACGGGTTCGCCGGTAACCCAAGTCCATCCGTTCGAGGGTTCCGTGCTGGGTTCTTGGTAGGCTCCTAGCCACGCGCGCTTTGCTGCATCGGCCCCGAGTTGTAACGAAATCTCCGTCCAACGCTCGTCGTTCTCGACGGTGGCCAAGTGGCCAAAGTGGGATTGGGCGTCCGTGTTTGCTTCATTCCAAGAAAATGTGCCGGAGATGAAGGTGTACCGTGTCTTGTTGGACGACATCCAGAAATGTTCATCTCCCTTGAGGGTGAACTGGGTGAGGTCTAGCGACTCGCTGCCAGAATCGTTTGTGTGAGCTGTGAGTGTTTCGTCTTCGAGTTCGGGTGCAAACAGCCTGATTCCGTTGAACTTGGTGTCTGAAATATTGGCAACCTGCTCTTGCAGTTGCGCAAACTCGGTTTGGTAGTTGGCTTTGTCGGAATCGTTTTTTGTGGGATCCGTGCTCAGGACTTTGAGTTCGCCCATGCGCTTGAGAATTTCCCCGATTGAGGAGAGCGCGGAGTCCTGCATTTGGAGGAAGGACATCGCATTTTGGAGATTCGATGCAGAGGCTCGCATCCGCGCGATGGCGGCGGAAAGTTTGGAGGAGACTGCTGTTCCTGCGGCGTCATCGATTGCTGAGTCAACCCGCGATCCGGTGGAAAGCCGAGCAAGGCTCCGCTGCAACAATCGTTGGGAGCGATTGAGATTGAGGAGCGAGCCTCCTGAAAAACTGCCCTGACCGACACTCAGCATTTTGAGAAAGAGTGTGATGTCCCTCAGAGTGAATGCAAGCCGAGGGAGCGTTCCGCGTTCGGCGTTTACGTGGCGTGGTTGGGGGGCTTGGCATCGGGAGCCGAGGGGTTTGGGGATTGGAACGGGTAGGTCAGTTGTGCGAGGAAGCCGTCGGGTACGGGGCTGGTTGTTCCGAACGCGTGTGGGAGACGGTTTGGCGGCATGTGAAAGGTGCCGAAAAGGAGGTCCCAGACGGGAAGCAGGCCGGCAAAGTTTTTGTCCAATGCGTCCGTTTCCCGTGAATGGTGCCATCGGTGGAACACGGGTGAGGCGATGACTTTTCGCAGCGGGCCGAAGTCCCAGTCGAGGTTTGCATGTAGGCCGATGGCGTAAAGTGTCAGGAAAGGTGCGGCGGCGAGGGTCACCCTCGGGTTGAACCCCAGCATGAGAACGGGAGTGGCCTGAGCCAGTCGGTTTAAGAGCTCGTTCAGCGGGTGAACTCTGGCGCTGGCAATCCAGTCTAGTTCTTCCGAGCTATGGTGGATGGCGTGAATCCGCCAACCCCTGCTGGAGTGGAAGGCGCGATGGGTCCAGTAGCCAAGAAAATCAACGAGCACCAACACCTCGACCGCCTGTAACCATGGGGGTTGCTGTCCGAGTGGACCGAACCCGTGATAGAGGCCGTTTTTCAACTCGGGGAGGGTTGTTATCCCAGTGAGCACCAGCCCGAGAACGGGAACGAGAATCACCCACCGCGTGACGGCACGCATGGCGGGGGCGAGGAAAAAGTAGAGGAGATCGGTGCTGAATCCCGACCTTGAAAACACGCTTCGCGCGCGGCGATGAGCGAGCTTCTCGAGCATGTGGAACAGGAGACCTAAGATTAGGAGGCCTACCAAGGGGTGAAGCAGGACGGTCTTCAGAAGCAGCATGCATCCGTTAAACCGCGGGTGGATTTTGGTTACACGGCGGGGAATCTTTCGCAGGCACGGTGGCGACCACTTCAATCTCGTACTTCAACGAGGCGGGCAGGCAGTTCACGATTGTCGTTCGCGCGGGGAACGGAGCGTGGAAGTATTCTCGGTAGAGTTGATTGAACTGGGGAAGGTCTTCGGGATCGCGGACGTAGTTGCGGGTTTGAACAACATCCGACAACTCGCAACCCGCTGCGGAAAGGACTTTTCGGACATTGTCCAACGAACGGCGGAACTCGCCCTCGAAGGTGTCGGATACGATGTTTCCCTGTGCGTCGACGGAGGCTTGGCCGGAGACGAAGAGCAGTCCTCCGGCGACGACTCCGGGGCTGAAGGGCAGGTGGGAGACGGGAGTATCTGCGAGTTGCGGGTAATGAACGTCAGCGCGCATCCGTCTTTGGCTTGGTGGGAATGGGGTTGGGTGAGGGTCTACTTTTTTGAGGGCGGGTCGACCTTCACGCCGGCGGCGTCCATGACGATTCGGTGGAACGCATCTCGGGGTTTTCCGCCTTCGGGAACCAACACGTTTTGCACGAGGAACACCGTCACGATTCCATGCTCTGAATCGACCCAGCCGTGCGTGCCGAAGGCGCCGCCGTGGCCGTGGCTTCCCACTGGCATTGCGGGACTTGGGCGCTGGGTTTCGGTATTTACCTGCCAGCCTGCGGCGTAGCCTTGGGGCTTGCCACCTGCGGTGACCGGGTTGGTCATGTCTTTGACCGCTTTGGTGGACAGGATGCGCGTGCCGTCAAGTTCGCCTCCATTGGCAATCATGGCGTAGAAGCGGCCCATGTCGGACGCGGTGGAGAAGAGGCCGCCAGAAGGCTCGACCATCCGCTTGGTTTGGGAGTCGGGCATCACAAAGGCGTTGTGTCCGGGAACCAGTTGTTTGGAGTCTTCGTCGAGTTTGTAGGTGCGCGCGGTTCGGGCGCGGTGTGCGTCGTC
>JBEEPE010000357.1:0-20100 GCA_041191265.1 Verrucomicrobiota bacterium
GCGAATCGGGTACTGACAGAAAAACTGTCCCTTCCGATAAACCAAAACCCGTTTCGCCTTGCGATCCACCTTTGCACTGAACCCGCCTTGCGGCACCACCAAGCGCTGCCCCTTCTGCAACACCAAGGTGTTCAATCGATTCGCCTCATGAATCAGTTCCACCGTCGAATCGTTCCGCGTTGCCACCCGCTTCAACACGTCACCCGCCTGCACCACGTACACCACCTTCTCCGGACCCGTCTGCCCCGACAACCAATGCCGCACATTCAAGCGTCCCAAACGCGACCGAGCCTCATCCACCTTGCCCGACTCCGGATACAAAACCAAAAACTCCGCATACGCCTTTCGCGCAGCCGTAGAGCCGGAAACCCGTTCAATTTCCTCGCACCGCACAAAGTGCGGAAGCCCCTCGTCCGGAGGCGCCTCCAACGGCGGAGGTCCCTTCGCAATATCCTCCTTCAATCGAATCTCGGGCAGAATATAGAGCCGATACGTCGCATACCCCCCGCCCCCAATCACCGCGCCCGCCAAACCAATCACCACCAGCGATCTGACGAACAAACCCATAACTCCGCCTCGAGCCGGTCGCCGTTAAAACAATCCCTTCCGCCGAAAATCGCCGAGATTGTCGCCCGCAGACTCCTGAATCAAATCCGCCGTAAACTTCAAAAGGCTCACCTCCCACCCCTCATCAATCCCCTGGATAATCGCGCTCAACGGATCTTCCGAATGATCGACAATCCCATTTAATCGATCAATCACCTCCTCAATGGAGTTGTGCACTACCTCCTCTTGCACGTCCGTTTTCCGAAACTGGAAGCCGTACTTCAAAATCGCCAGATGCCGCGCGTTCTCCCCCAACCAATCCATAAACGCCCCCGCCTTCTCGCCGAACCCCTCCAACGCCATGTGCCGAATCATTCCCGGCGTGATGATTTGCGGCCGCTCCGCATGCAGCCAACCGTCGCGAACCCGCACCTGATCCACCGAATCCATCAGCTCCGAAACGAGATAAAAACGGAACCGCGTGCTCCCAAACGTCTCAATCCGACGCTCCGGCGCGCGAATCACCGTCGTGTTCTCCATCACGTACTGAAAGGAATCAAAATCCATAAGGCCCCCAAAAAACCTCACATCTCACGCGCCCAATGGGGCCTGCTCTTCAAGTGGTACAACATCTCGCCCGCCTTCGGCACATGCAGAATCCCTTCATCCTCGCGACCCGCAAAATCCTCCACGCGAATCGTCGCAGGATCCCGGTAACCCAACTTAATCTCGCGACACACCGACTCCGGAATCCCCGTCGCCAGAGTGACTTGAACACGACACCGCTCAACACCGTCCTCGTAAGTTCCAATCCCGCGTACGTGAGTCGAATGCGCAATCACTCCCCACGGATAGTCCTTAAACCGATCCCATTGTTTCAAGAAGTAGTCACGACAGTGATAGCCCACCTCGCGGATGATTCGTCCGTGCGTCAGCGAAATTTCGTGAATGTGCGGCGCATAAATAATCAGCTCCCCTCCGTCGGCCACCACCGGCTCCAACTTGTACATGCACTTCCCGCCCACCCACAACTCGTCGTACATCGCCGGCGCACACGACAGCACCGTGTGAAACGCACGATCCTTGTACTCAATGTGCAGCTGCCGCGACAACTCGCTCGCTGCATCCCACGCACCCTCCGGCGTTCCAATGAACAAACCCGCCAAATCGTGCTTCTCTACCACCATCGCGATACACCGCTTCGGCAAAGGCACCATCGCCCCCGCACGATCAACCACTTTGCGAACCGGCGTCCACTTGTTCCCAATAATCAACGGGTTCGTCACCACCGCACCCAGCCAGTGGAAGAAGTTCAAAATCTCCGGACCTCCAATCCCAGGAAACAGGTACTTGTTCCCCCCAGAAAAACCCACCACCTCGTGCGGGAACACCGGCCCGCAAATCACCAACTCATCGTAATCAAACACCGTCGAGCTGATCTCCACCGGTACCTCCATCGCAAACAACCCGTCACTCAACGCGCGAATCTCGTCCGACGAAATCGTGCCGAGCCGACGCAACTTTGCCGGATTGTCCCACTCGTGATTGATGAACGCCACGTCTCGATACGTCGACCGACGCTGCTCCATCGAAATCTCCAAGCGCTCACAAATCGCCTCCTCCGACATCGGTTGGTGCGTCCCCAACGCGATGATCACGTCCAACTTCGCCACCTCCCCCCCAATCGCCCCATGCAAATGCTGGAACATCTGACCAACCGGACACGTACGCGTCGAATCAGGAATGATCAACAGCACCCGCTTTCCTCGATAGTCCGCTCCGCGAAAGGCCTCCCCAATCAGGGAAGCCGCATCGGAAGCATTCACCGACTGGCCGCGCGGCGCAATCGTTTGCAGGGGAACAGGAAGGGAAGTCACAGGACAAAAAAGCCTCAGTGTTTCGCGAGATAATCCGCCACCCCGGCAAAGGTCGCCTTCATCCCAGCCTTACCCGAACTCCAGTTTGCAGGACACACCTCACCGTTCTTCTCAAAGAACTGCAACGCATCCACCACGCGCAACGCCTCATTCACATCACGACCCAACGGCAAATCATTCACCAACTGGTGGCGCACAAGGCCCTCCTTATCGATCAAAAATAAACCGCGATACGCAATCATCTCACTCGTCGCCACCAAGTTGCCGTCCTCATCAACGTCGTACTCTCCGTTCAATACCCCGTACGCCTGAGAGATCATTTTGTTCGTGTCCGCCACCAACGGATACGTCACCCCCTGAATCCCGCCCTTCGCCTTCGGCACCTGCAGCCAACCCCAATGCACCTGCTCCGAGTCCGTCGAAACTCCAACCACCGCAACATTCCGCTTCTCAAACTCGGACAGGGCATCCTGAAAGGCATGAAGCTCAGACGGACACACAAACGTGAAATCCTTCGGGTAGAAAAAAAGGACGACGTACTTTTTTCCAAGGTACTGGTCCAAAGAAAAATCACTCACCAACTCGCCTCCGTTGACGACGGCGGCAGCAGTGAAATCAGGGGCGGGTTTTCCAACGAGCGTTGACATAGATGTTTGGTTTCTTGGTTTGGTTTGATGTTCAGGAAAGTCGTTATCTCAGCACAAAATGAGGCCGCGTCATCCACGCTAAATCGTCTGACTCAGGAAACCCCCGTCCACACACAGGTCCGTTCCCGTCACGAAACTCGAAGCCGCATGCGACGCGAGAAACACGCACGCCCCCACCAACTCGCGAGACTCACCGAACCGTTTCATCGGCGTATGCCCCCAAATCGATTGCGTCCGCGCTGTCGGCGTCCCGTCGTCATTAAATAAAAGTTTCCGATTCTGTTCCGCAGGAAAAAAGCCCGGCGTAATCGAGTTCACACGCACACCCGCCGTCGCCCACTCCCTCGCGAGAAACCGCGTCAAACTCATCACCGCCGCCTTCGCCGACGAATACGCCACCACCCGCGAAAGCGGGAGATGCGCCGACACACTCGCAATATTGATAATGCTACCCCTCCCAGCACGCGCCATCCGCGGCCCAAAAACCTGCGACGGAACCAACGCTCCCCCAACCAAGTTGAGGTCAAACGCGGAAACCCAGTCCTCCGTCGTGATACTTTCCACCGGACGCTCAGCCGTAACCGTCACCTTCGGATCATTCCCCCCAGCCGCGTTCACCAACACCGTCGCCTCGCCCAACTCGCGAGCAACCGCTTCCGCCGCTGACTCCACGTCCAAACGCTTCGAAGCATCCGCAGCCACAAAAAAAGCTCGGCCGCCCGCCGCACGAATCGATTCCACCCGCGCCAAACCTCGCTCCGCATTCCGACCGACCACCGCCACCGCAGCACCAGCCGCAGCCAACCCCTCGGCCAAAGCCCCCCCAAGAACCCCCGTCGCACCAATCACAACCGCGACATCCCCCTTTAAATCGAACAGATTGCTCATCGAAGAAGTCTCTTTCCCGCACCCTCCCGTTGCAAGCGCTCGAAAACACCACAAAGCCCGCCCCTCCCCAGATTGCAAACCCGTCATCGCGTTTTCAGTCATGCAGAAAACCCAGCCGATGATGTACTCATCCCCAACGAGGTCCTACCCCCCCTATGAAACTGAAGAGTCTCCAACTGACGGCAAATCTCGCACTACTTTCTCTCGTCGCAGGGTGCGCTGAAGTCGGCGTACCGCGTTACACGCCATCCGAGGTCGGCGTCACCCTCAACGCGGAACGCGTCAAAATCACAAGCGTTCGCAAGGTGCTCGTTCACGATGGAGAACCCGGCGCAGGAACACTCGCAGGAGGTATCGCCGGAGGCGTCGCCGGCTCCATGATCGGCGGCGGTAAAGCGTCAGCACTCGGTGCCGTCGGCGGTGCACTCGGCGGGCTCTTTCTCGGCAACCAAGCCGACAAGCACATCGGAGCAACCAAGGCTCTCGAAATCTCCTTCGTCCGAACCAACGGACGTGAATCCGTTCTGGTCCAGCCAGATAATGGTGAAGTCTTTCTCCCCGGCCAAGAAGCACGATTCCTATCCAGCCGCGGCTCCAACCGGATCACGCACTAACCACAGGCGGCCTACCGCAAATCTCCGAGCACCTAAGAACAACATCCGACTGTCGGTAAAACTACCGATAGCCCCCCGCGTATTAACGCTCACCTCCGCGTTGACGCTCACCTATCGTCCACCCGCACTCCGTGAGATCCCGTCGACGCACCCCCTCATCCCTCGCCGTAACATTCGGTCTCCTGTTGCTGGTCTCCACTCACGATTCGCAAGCGGACGCCTCGGGTATCTCTCGCGCCGCCTATGTCATCGAATCGGTCCATGCCGACGGAAACCTCGTCGCCCCGAAACCCAACTCGCACAACTACCGGATTGCTCACGGAATCAAGGACCTCGTGTTTGCACTCAAACCCTCGGTCGAAGGTGAACAACCACAGCGCTTTCGATTCCAGCTCGAAGGGTACGATGCCGGATGGAGGGAGCCGGGCGGGTCCATGCGTTTCACCGTTCGTTTCGACGAACAAAACGGCAACACCATTTTCGGAGAGGAGTTCCAATCAACCCGAGAATCTCCCAACTGGGACGGCAACCCCGCAACCTCACAACCCATAGCCCGTTCTGAAACCATTCCAATCCCCTCGGGAGCCGCACGCATGCAGTTCTGGATGGGAAGCGCAGGACCCCACGCCACGATGGGAATCTACGCCGCAAGCGACCTTTCCGTGCAACTCCTCCCCACGGACCCGCAACTCGCCCCCACACAACATTCCATCATCCCACGCGAAGGGGCCCTCATGGACTCCCCCAAAGGCACACCTCTGGGATGGGCTCGCCACGGGTCCCGCCTTGGCATCGCAACAATCACCCCACGACAAGACCAAACCCCGCTCATCGTCATGCAGGACGACCGAGCCGACTCCTTTGGCGGATGGCTCACTACGTCCGCTTCGGTCGACGTATCCAAAGCAAAACAAGCCGTCCTCTCGTGGACAGAGCGATACTCCATCGGGTGGGGCGGACCCGCCAAGGCCGCATACAGCTACCTTCCCGCCGGCAACTACACGCTCCGCATCCAGACCGCCTCACTTAACGGGCTCCCCACCGGCGAATCCCATCTCGCACGCATCGAAATCATCCCGCCCTTCCACCAGTCCACTGTCTTTCGCGTCAGTCTCGCCGCCGCATCGCTCTTCGCATGCGCGACCATCATCCGCTCTGTGACCCGCACTCGGATGCAACGGAAACTCGACCGCCTCGAAAGAGCCCACGCCATCGACGTCGAACGCAGTCGCATCGCGCGCGACCTCCACGACAACCTTGGCGCAGATCTCACCCACCTCGGACTCCTCTGCGACCTCGCTTCCTCACCAACCGCAGACCCAGCGCGAGTTCGAGCGCACTTGAACGAACTCTTCGAACTCGCACGCCAACTCACTCGCCGCGTTGACGAGATGGTTTGGACCGTCAACCCAACACAAGACACGCTCAAAGGCCTCGCCGCCTTCATGACCCATCAGGCGCAGTCCTACCTCCGCGCCGCTAACATCGCCTGTCGACTCGAGTTGCCTGACCCCATCGCAGACATTTCCCTCTCGTCGACTCAACGCCATCACCTGTTCCTGACGGTCAAAGAGGCCCTCCACAACGTCGTAAAACACGCCCAAGCTTCGGAAGTTCGAATCCGTCTCCGCATCTCCTCGTGGCGCCTCGAGATTGAAGTCGAAGACAACGGACAGGGCATTGCCACAACCGCCGAAGGGCACGGCTCAGGAAATATGCGGTCGCGAATGGAATCCATTGGAGGCCAACTTGTTCGTATGAGTGAACTCGGCCGAGGAACCATCGTGAGCATGGTCATCCCCCTCGACTCGCACCAACCCGAGTAAAGCGCACCCAATGCCCGTCACCGTTGCCATCGTTGAAGACGACTCTCGGATTCAAAAGAGTCTCCGCCTCATGCTGACAACCGATCCCGGCGTTCTTTGCGTCGGGGCTTTCGGAACGGCCGCATCCGCCATTGCCTCAATCCCGCCGCTAAATCCGGATGTCGTTTTTATGGATGTCCATTTGCCCGACCACAGCGGCATCGAGGTCGTCCGATTTCTCGCAGCAACCCCGCGCCCCCCGCAAATCGTCATGCTCACCAGCTACGACGACAGTGAAGCCATCTTCAACAGCCTCTCCGCAGGCGCCAGTGGTTACCTCCTCAAACCCATCCGCACCTCCGAACTCCTCGCTGCAGTGCGCGACGTTCATTCTGGCGGCGCACCAATGACCGGAGCCATCGCTCGCAAGGTCGTACAAGCATTCGCGCGGCCTGTCGTCCAACCGGCTACCGCCACCGAAGACCTGTCACCACGCGAACAAGAAATCCTCGCTCTTCTCTCGGAAGGGTTTCTTTACAAGGAGATTGCAGACCGCCTTAGCGTTGCATACGCCACCGTCCGAACCCACATCGAACGCATCTACCAAAAACTCCACGTCCGCTCCCGCGCCCAAGCCGTCGCCAGCCTCAAACGAACGGTTTCGCAATAAAGGTCTCCGACCGCCCAGAGCCTTATCGCGGCACCAGAAGGTAACGATGCGACACCTCCCCGTTCTTCCGAGTATCTCCCTCATCCTTTTCAAGCACCGCACGCACGTACTCGACCGTGGTCGCTTTCGTGTCCACCGACACCCGTAAATGCCCCGAACTCCCCAAAATGGTTCCACTCCGATAACCGTACTCCTCGGCACTACGCGTCTGATCATACCGAGGATGACCCGGTTGAGGAACGGATTGATAAACAACCCCATCCAACTCCTCTTTCACGTAAAGATGGTCATGCCCGTGAAAAACAACATTCACCTTGTTTTGAACCAGTAACGAGTGAATCGGCATCGGCCAATCCTTCCGGTACGTCGAAAAGTTCTCGCGCCCCTGCTCGTCACGACCACCCCACTCGTACAAATGCGCTGCCTCCCTCCCGCCGCGTGCCTCTCTCCCAATGCCGCCCACAAGGTGATGGAGAAATACAAACCGAAACTTTGCACGGCTAGACTCCAGCGTCCGCTTAAGCCATTCATACTGAGTCTGTCCCAACGTCCGCACCCAGTTGTCCTCATTTCCGCGCTGACGAGGCGAATACCAAAACGGATCCAGCACCACAAAAAGCGCGTCACCCCAATCCCACGCGTAGTAGTCCTCCATCAGACCTAACCCACTTGGCGAATCGAGGTTACCCGTGTAAAAAGTCCCCGGCTGCGGATTGGGATATAGACGTTTGCGCAGCTTAAGCGCCCAAAGCGCCAGCGGATCCGATCCATCCATCAAACGTCGAGACTCGCCATCATGATTCCCTAAAACCAAAAACCACGGAGTGAATGTCCCGATTTTCCCAAAATAGTACCGCTGAGCGTAATACTGAGCCTCCGCTGTCTCTCGTCCTCGATGCTTGTCCGTCATGAACGTATCACCCAAATCGATCATGAAATCCGGACGGTCCGCTCCCACATTCTCCAAACACTTCAGATACAGTTCCGGGTCCGTGTTGTAGTCCAAATGCGAATCCGCCTGCATTGCAAAGCGGAAAGAATCGCCCAGCCGTGCCTGCAATCGAAATCCCTGCCGCTGACCAAACCTCCAACTCTCGCCACCAACCCGCACCCCCAAACGATACCACTGCCTCCGACCCGACAGACCCTTCAACTCAACATGCAGCGGCTCCCGAGCCCGCAATTTAAAAATCTCTGTTCGTGATGCCTGCGATGTTTCATCGCTTCCATGTTCAATCATCCCCTCCAAATCGCGGTAAGCACACACACTGACCGTCACGGATTGGTCTGTCGGGCGACCCAGGATTACATCCACCTCATGCTCAGGTACCTCTACCTTGAATAGCGAACGGACATCCTCTGCCGCTGCACCCCCACCCGAGCCACCGCCAACCTTCTTTCCTTTCATTCCCCCTTCCCTCTGAGCGAGAGCCACTCCCGAGCAACACATCAAAAGCGCCGCCCCCAAAACTCCTAAAACACTCATTTTTGAACCCCTTTCTGCGAATTACCACCCCTCCCCATTCCCCCTTTTCCTCCACCGCGTTTTGCCGGCTCTTTGCTCGGATCGAAATCAGGATTTACCCTCGGCATCGACGCGCTCATCGCAACTAACCGGTTGCTCAAAAGAGTCGATAGACGAGTCGCCAATTCAGGGCTCGAACCCGCAATATCTTTGCGCTCACCCAAATCTCGCGACAAATCAAACAACACCGAGCGCTGACCCTCATAAAAGTGAATCAGCTTGTAATCCCCAAACCGAACCGCGCTGTGAGGTGCATCCCCCTGATAATGAGGAAAATGAAATACAATTCCTTCCTCCTTTCGCTGAATCGATTGGCTTTTACCAAAGAGAACAGAGCTAAAATCTCCACCATCCAAGTTCTTCGGCAGTTCATCAGAGACACCAGCCAGTCGACAAAACGTCGGAAAAAAATCGTACCCAACCGCCGGCACGTGACTCCATGCCCCAGGCTCCACCCCCGGCCCGCGCACAATCATCGGCACACGAATGCCCCCCTCCCACAATCCCCCTTTTCCAGCGTTGAGAGGACGGGCTTCACTCCGTCCGCCACCCCCATTGTCGGAGGTGTAAATCACGAAACTTGTCTTCGCCAAACCCAGTCGCTCCACATCCCCCAAAAGCCTTCCAACTCCCGTATCCAAATCTGCCGTAATGGCCGCCTGCGCAGGGTCCCAATGGATTCTACCCGCCTTAAGTCCGTCAAATAACGCGCGAGTCGTCTTCAAGGCGTGATCGGCACGGTGCAACGCATGGTAGGACATCTGCAAATAGAACGGCCTCCCCGCTTTCACCTGACGTTCCATGAACCGCGCAGCGCGCTCTCCCATTCCGAAAATATCCACGGGGTTGGGGTCCACGAACTTATCCGCATCACGATTCCCCGTGTCGCCATCACTCTCGTCATAACCGTGCCGACTCGGTCCACCCCCGCCCAAATGCCACTTTCCATAATGGGCAGTTGCGTACCCTCGCATTCGAAGGACCTCAGCAATCGTTACCTCACCCTCAGAAAGATTTTTTCTGCTCTCCCCCTCAATCAGCCGATGACCCATCTCCGGCGGGGCCGCCTTCGTCCATCGCAATCGCGCAGGATTTTGCCCCGTTTGAATGCTGGCGCGGGTAGGAGAACACACAGGGGCAGGCGCGTAGTAACTGCTGAACCGCATCCCCTGCGCAGCCAGACCATCTATGTTCGGAGTTCGATGATAGTCGCTTTTCGAGTTCGAAACTTCGGGATGCATCGAACACGACAAGCCAGGCCAATCCTGATCATCGGCCAGTAACAGAATAATGTTCGGCGTAGGCTCTAAAGCACAAACCCTCCCGAATGCCATCCAGGTAGAGAGTAAAGGGGCCAGGAGAATCCTTCGTACATTCATATGCGATAGCTATTTTTGGCCATCGCGCCACTCCTCGGCGCTCAAGACCCCGTCGCGATTGCGGTCTTGCTTGTCAAACATCCGCATCACCTCCTGAACAAACTCCGTCCTCTGCAAATGCCCATCCCGATTGGTGTCCATCGAACCGAAATGTTCAGCGAGAAATCCGGAAAAGGGAGATCGATATCCCAGCCTCCCACGACTCTCATCAAGAGTCACCCGACCGTCTCCGTCTTTGTCGAAAGAGGAGAATACTCGATCAATCTCTCGCTCAACTTCCGTTCGGAGAATGCGCCCGTCGCCGTCCGAATCCAGTTCCAAGCCATGCACCTCAAACCATCCCTTGCGCAACGCGCCATCCCCCGGCGGACGGTCCCCACCCAGCGCGCGCGCACCCGCCTTAACTCCTTCCTTCCTCTTTTCCCGCTGAACTCCGTCTCGCGGCTCATAGCTCTCTTTGCGGACTCCCTCACTACCGTCTCGGAACTCAAAATCAACGCCCCCGGTGGAACGAACTTCGTAAATGACGGATCGCGCCTCGCCGCCGCGCGTGTAGGCCAGTCGAAACTTATTCTGCCCCATCGCCTCAAATCCGGTGATGGAGGCGCCTCTCAATGCCGAGAGTGATGGCCTCACCGGCCGCGCAGAAGGCTGAGGATCCACCTGTCCATCCCGCTCCGCAACCACCCCATGAAACCCCCCATTCACATACGGATATTTTTCCGATGCGTGGTAATGATAACCAATGGGCTCCGCTTCGTGTCCATTCAGCGCATCGAGACCCATCGGCAACCGCCCGTCCGCCTCCCGAAGACCGTAAATCGGATATCCGTCCAAAGCAAAAGCCAGCGGCATGCCTTTGCCTGTCATCGACTCCAAATGCAACGGAAGTACATGATAATGATAGTCATCTGCTCGGCCACAGTGTCCGCCCCACTCATCTAACTCCCCAATTTCCGCAGAGATCTCACCTCGATTATTTTGAGGATTAAAAATAGGGACGCCGTTAACCGCGAGCGCTACCGCCCCCCTCAGGAACTGATTTTTAAGCATGCGCGGCTTCTCCGCTGGCACGGGCTTAAGCGGAAGACGCCAAGCATTACTCGCCCGATATGCCTGAGGTAGCGGCACCTGCTGTTGCCATGATTTGATACCTCTCATCATCCCATGTGACGGCAACCCAGTACTCTCGATGTAAAGAAACTCACTGTCCCATCGAACGTTCACTGCCTGACCAAACGTTTCAAATGCGGCAGCCTGATAAGGCGCGCCCGGTCGGGCTCGAACCGAGACTAAAAGACAAAACACACCAAAGATCCCCCAGAGCGCGGCGCGAAACATACGCTTAAGGTGAACGTTCACACCTTAACGAACGCTTAAGATGCACACATTCATAGTCCCTCGCTAAATCGATGCTCCTTTCCGATGAGAATTCTGTTGATTGAAGACGAGCCCGACCTCCGATCAGGTCTTTGCAGGAGCCTCCGAGAAGAGGGTTACGCCGTCGACGAGGCCGATGATGGTGAAGTGGGCCTCTACAAATCCCTGAACACCGACTACGACGCGATCCTTTTGGATCTCATGATACCCGTCATCGATGGGTGGACTGTGCTGAAACAAATACGAAAAGCACGGGCCACTCCCGTCGTCATCCTCACTGCACGAGACAACACCTCGGATCGTGTCCGCGGCCTCGACTCAGGTGCCGACGATTACCTCGCAAAGCCTTTCGATTTAAACGAACTCTTAGCCCGCCTCCGAGCCGTCATCCGCCGCAGCAATCGATCGCCCGACAATCTCATTAACTGGGATTGCATCACCCTCAACACCGCATCCCAGTCCGTCACACGAGAGGGCGCTCCCATCGAACTGACGGCACGCGAGTACGCGTTGCTCGAATACCTCGCACTACATCGTGGGGAAGTCGTCAGTCGGTCAAAACTTCACGAACATCTGTTCGATGAGCATGACGATACACTGTCGAACCTGCTTGAGGTACACATCTCCCACATCCGTAAAAAGCTGGGATCAAGCGTCATCATCACCCGCCGCGGACTAGGTTACGGAATAGATCTATGAACGCTCCGTGGGGGAACTTCCGAATGCGCCTGCTCCTCTGGCATGGTGCACTTTCCGCAGTCCTGATTTTTGGATTCGGTGTCTCCGTCTTCCATCTGGAAAAAACTCGCCGTTACGCGGAGGTCGACGCACATCTCACCTCGCTCCTCGGTCTCCTCTCCGACGCATTGCGGAAAGAGCGACGCCCAGAAAAGGACCTGCCACTGAATGCTTCAGAAGCAATCAATACACTCATCCAAAACCATTTTCACAGTTCCTCCTCTCATTATTTTGGAGTGTGGTTGAGAAATCCTCACCCCGTACTCGCGTCTCCTCTGCTTCCGGAAAATCGAGAACGCCCATCCTTTTCATCCAGCACGCCCGTAACCCGAGACGGCTTTCGAGAAATCTGCCTCTCAGCGGCACCAGTCGACCTCATTTTGGTCGGAATCAAGGTCGATGGACTCAACTCCGAACTGGCAAATCTCTTACGCAGACTCGTACTCATCGGCTCCCTGTTGCAATGCATCAGCATGGTGCCGGGAATATGGCTCTCTCGACGAGCCGCTGCCCCGATTGAAGCAATCGCGCACGCCGCAAAACAAATCGCCTCCGGCAACCTGAAGACCCGAATCACAATCGGCCCTGAACACGGCGAAGTCTCAGTCCTCGCCTCAAAGCTGAATCTTTCGTTCGCACAGCTCGAAGACCTTTTCCTTCAACAGACCCGATTCACCAGCGACGCAGCGCACGAACTTCGAACTCCAATCGCAATCATTCTCTCTCAGTCCCAATCAATCCTTCGACGCAACCGCACCAAAGAGGAGTACCAAGAAGCAATCTCAGCAATCGCCCGAGGCGCTGAACGCATGAGATGCCTCCTCTCAACGTTATTCCGATTAGCCAAGATCGACTCTCACCGCGAACAACCGGCTCAACTCTGCGTCGACCTCCAAAAGACACTCGCCCCACACATCGAACTTCTTCAAGACCAGTCCCGCACCGCCGAAGTCGGGGTGACCATCGACATTTCACCAACGTTCGCTCACGTGGATCCTTCCCACCTCGACCTCATTCTCTCCAACCTTCTCAACAACGCCCTTCAACACAATCTTCCAAACGGCTCCATCCACGTCTCTAGCCTGAGCAATCACTCCGAAGCGACCGTCACCATCAAAAACTCCTCACTCCCCATCCCACCGGACCTATTGCCTCGACTCTTTGATCGTTTCTTCCAAATCGACAGTTCAAGAACCGGAGGCCACGCAGGACTAGGCCTGTCCATCGCCCGAGAACTGACCCGACTCAACAATGGAAGGCTCCACATCACCAATGCAGACGGCTTCACAACCGTCACTCTGACCCTTCCAAAATCGACGCCTAGCGGGACACATCGCAGCCAGTAACCATCCCTCACGCAGAGAAACTCTCCCCGCACGAGCAGTGCGCAACCGCGTTGGGATTCGTCACCTTAAACCCGCCCTTCTGCAACTCCTCCGAGTAGTCCAATACCGATCCACTCACAAAGAGCGCGCTCTTCGGATCCATCACCACACGAACGCCCATCGACGGCACCAAAATGTCTCGGTTCACCGGGCCATCCACCAAATCCATCTTGTACTGCAACCCCGAGCACCCACCGCCAATCACCGCCACCCGCAACGCCCCTCCCGGACGTCCCTGCTTCGAAAGCAACCCCGACAGCCGATTGGCAGCCGCCTCCGTCAATCGTACCAACTTCTCGTTGCCAACCTTATAGGTCACACTCGGATACATCGCCGCCGCTTCCCCAGAACTCGTCGATTGCTCAGTTGCCATGCCCCTCATGTTACACCGGTATGCCAATCCGCAACTCCACGCATTCACCCCTGAAACAGGGCCGCCCAAGGCATCCCCAAGGCGGCCCCCCAACCAACAGAGCATCAGAAAAACCTACGCTGCAGAGCGAAAGATACTCTTTCTCAAACGACTCCACCCTCCCTCACACACGGGATTTTATCCTCCGTCGCAAGGCCACACACCTACCAACCGCTACACAGGCTCATTCCCCGGACGCCACTTAATCCCGCACCCGATGCTCGGCCGCTGATCCGCGCTCACCGCCAACCCCGCCAGCAAAGCATCCAGTGCTGACCGAACATCAGCACCATTCAAAACCCCGCGCCCTGGGCGGTCCTCGGAACGACGGGGCCGCGAATCATCCAACTGCCCGCGGTATGCCAAGGCCCCATCCTCGCCAAACACAAAGAAATCCGGCGTGCACGCCGCACGAAACGCCTTCGCAACCTCCTGCGTCTCATCAAATAAAATCGGAAATAAGAGCCCCTCCCGAGAGGCAAACTCCGCCGTCCCCGCCTCACTATCCTCCGGATACTGCTCAGCATCGTTCGAAGTAATCCCAACGAACCGAACTCCGCGCCCCGCATAATCCGCAAACAAACGACGCAACTCCGGCACCACGTGAATCACGTACGGACAATGCGCACACAAAAAGATCAACACCAACGCCGGCGCGCCCGTCAAAGACTCCGAAGACCTCTCCAAACCCGTTCCGCACTCCCGCAACACAAACGAAGGCAACGGAGTACGAAGAGACAACATGAGCGATTCAGTAGCAGCCATCCCTCCATCAAAACCGCCGCACCCCACGCAAGCAAGGCACCGAGCACTCCCCCAACCCACCCACCCCCATCCTCTACCTAAAAACCACCCCGATTGCTGAGTTGTCTTCCCGCCTCTCCTGAGTTTCTTTGAAACATTGCCCATTTTCCATGAGCACCCCCCGAACAATCCTCCAATCCATCGACGTGAACTGGGAATTCCCCGTGGTGTTCACTCAGGACCTGTTCGCCCCCGAAAACGACGTCCTCCCTGCCACCCTCCGTCGCAAAGAAAACCATCGGAAACACCGCGTCATCGTCTACCTCGACGGACACGTCGCCTCCGCCCTCCCTCACCTCGCAGACCGCGTCTCCCGATTCTTCCAAACACACTCCAACGATTTTGACCTCGCAACCGCACCGGTCACCGTCCCCGGAGGCGAAGCATCAAAAAATGACTTCCGCCTCGTCGAACAGCTCCTCACCCAGTTGCTCGAACAGCGCATGGACCGACAAAGCTTCGTCATCGTCATCGGCGGCGGCGCCGTCCTCGACGCCGTTGGCTTCGCCGCCGCACTCGTCCACCGCGGACTCCGCCTCGTCCGCGTCCCCACGACCGTACTCGCCCAAAACGACGCCGGGGTCGGAGTGAAAAATGCCGTCAACTTCCTCGGAAAAAACGCGATTGGAACCTTCGCTCCACCATTCGCCGTAATCAACGACTTCGACCTTCTGCTTCCCCTCCCCGACCGCGACTGGCTCAGCGGCGTCGCCGAAGCCTTCAAAGTCTCCATCATCCGCGACCGCGCCTTTTTTGAAGAACTCTGCCAAACCGCGCCACGCTACCCCGCGCGCGACTTTGCCGCCATGCAACGCCTCGTCACACGGTGCGCGGAGCTTCACCTGGATCACATTCGAACCAACGGCGATCCCTTCGAATACGGCACCGCACGACCGCTCGATTTCGGGCACTGGTCCGCTCATAAAATCGAGCTCCTCACCCAGTTCGCAGTGTCACACGGTGAAGCCGTCGCCGCAGGCGTGCTCCTCGATTCAATTTACGCGCGCAATCAAGGCTGGCTAACCCATCAAGAACTCGACGCCATCGACAATGGTCTGCGCCAGAGCGGCTTCCCACTTTGGTCCGATGCCTACGACCTTCGCAACGCCTCCGGCGAACGTCGCGTCTACGACGGTCTGCGTGAGTTCCAAGAACACCTCGGCGGCGAGCTCTGCGTCACCTTCCCAAACCGCATCGGCGCACGTTTCGAGGTCAACACCATCGACCTCTCGGGGATGGACACCGCCATCGAAGAACTGCGGCAACGCGCCAATCGCCCCGCCAACCGATGATCGTCAGTCACCAACCAGCGGTTCATCTCGCCTACTGCCAAAATATTCACCCAGGTGAAACCTGGCCTGAAAACTATCGCAACATTGCCGACAAAGCCGCCGGCGTCCGCCGCACCGTTGCGCAGACCTCGGACTGGTTCGGCCTCGGTCTGCGTCTCAGCGCCGCTGCCGCCGCCCAACTCGAGGACGTGAACGAAATCGCACGTGGTCTCGATCTTTTCGCCGAACACCAAATGTATCCGTTCACCATTAACGGATTTCCCTTTGGCAAGTTCCACCAAACCCGCGTGAAAGAAAACGTCTACGCACCCGACTGGCAGTCCCGCGAGCGCCTCGAATACACCAACCGTCTCGCCACCATCCTCCAATACTGGTTGCCAGAAGGAATCGACGGAAGCATCAGCACAGTGCCCGGTTCCTTCGGGCCCTGGATTAAATCGCCCGAAGCCATTCGCACCATGGCCGAAACCCTCGGCGATGCAGTGGCACACCTCGCCACCATCCAACGCGAGACCGGAAAACGCATTCATCTCGGCCTCGAGCCAGAACCAGACTGCTTCCTCGAAACAACTCGGCAAACCCTCGACTTTTTCCAAAACGACCTCCCCGCTGGGGCTCTCCCGCGCATCACCAAAACACTCGGCGTGACAACCTCGGAAGCCGAATCCCTCCTTCGCAACCACCTCGGGGTCTGCTTCGACACCTGCCACATCGCCCTCCAATACGAGGACCTTTCCGAAAGCCTGAAAGCGCTCCGCGCCGCCGGAATCCTCATCTCAAAAATCCAGCTGAGCGCGGCCATCCGCTGCGGCGCTGACGACCGCTCGCTCCTCGCCCTCTCCCGATTTGCAGAAGGCACTTACCTGCACCAAGTAAAAGGGCGCGGACCCAGCGGAATCAAAGTCTCGTGGTTCGACCTTCCGGAAGCCCTCGAGGAAGCGAGAGAACCCGACTGCGATGAACTCGAAGAGCTTCGCATCCACTTCCACGTTCCCCTTTTCCTCGCACCCGAAGCGCCCCTGAAATCCACCGCATCCGCCCTCGACCCCTCATTCTGGGCACTCGTCCGAGACGGCGTCACCTCCCACCTCGAAATCGAAACCTACACTTTCGACGTTCTCCCCAAAGACCTTCAACCCTCCCGCGTCGAAGAAAGCATCTCTTCCGAGTACCGCTGGACGCTTGCGAACTTGAGCCTCCCGCCAGTCGCGCTGTAACCACCTGCGCTGGCTCGCTTCATGCACCTCACAGCGGCATGAAAAGCCCCCTCAGTCTGCTTGCAATCTCCCTCATCCAGCTCCCCTTGCTGGCCGAAATCAAACTTGGCGACCCTTTCACAGACCACATGGTGCTCCAACGCGACCTCCCGATTAAAATCTGGGGGACCTGTACGCCAAGTAACGAGGTGACCATCAGCTTCGCAGGACAAACTGCAAAGGCTTCCGCAGACGACAAAGGACGCTGGACGGTGAATCTCACTCCGCTGAAAACGAACGCCTCCCCAGCAGAACTCACCGCCTCCGAATCGCCTGCCTCCGAGAAAAGTCGCGTGACCCTCAAAGATGTGCTCGTTGGCGAAGTCTGGGTCGGCTCAGGTCAATCCAACATGCAAGGAACGGTGAGCGGCTATGCCAAAGGTGACCCCGTCCTCGCAAAACTGGCAGAAGGCACCTACCCACTCATCCGCCTCCGCACAAGCTCCCCCGGACGTTCCTGGGAAGTCGCTGAACCGGATACCATTAAAAACTTTAGCGCGATTCTCTTCGGATTCGGAGTTCCGCTGCAAAAACATCTCGGCGTGCCCGTTGGACTAACCGTCGGTGCCGTGGGAGGGACGCCTTCAGGCTATTGGCTCAGCGAGGAAATGTACCGCACCGATGCCGGTTGCAGAGAGGCCGCCGAAAAATCGCGCGCCACCTTCGACCTCGCAAAAGAGCAGGAACGTTTCGCCGCCGCCAAGACCAAGTACGACGGAGAAGTTGAACAATGGAAGCCCCTCGCAGACAAAGCAAAAGCCGAAGGGAAACAGCCCCCGCCCGCGCCTCGTGCCCCTGAACCCGTCGTCCTCCCCGGCGAAAGCAAGGGCAAGATCGGAAACCTTTACGAGCGCTTCATCCAACCAATGGCCGGCTACGGAATCCGGGGCGTCCTCTGGGACCAAGGCGAAAGCAGAACAGCCATCGCAGGTGTCGACCAGTTCAACGTCATGAACGCACTCATCAAGGGTTGGCGCAAGGCGTGGAATCAAGGCGAGTTCCCCTTCCTCTACGTTCAAAAACCCAGCGGCGGTGGCCCAGCATGGGACTACTCCAACCCCGTCACCGACAAAGCCAATAAGTTCTCCGAACTGCCCGCAGCCGTCCCCCCACCTGACGCAGGTGAATACTCGTACGCACTCCACCTCACCTTGATGCGTATCCCCAACACTCACATGGTCACCAGCACCGACCTCGGCCCAGGAATCCATCCCTCCAACAAATCAGGCTACGGAGCCCGCGCCGCACTCGTCGCTCAATCCGTTGTTTATCAATCAGGCGAAGAGTACCTCGGCCCTGTCTACGCCTCTCACCGAATCGACGGCTCTCGGGTCATCGTCAAGTTCACCCACGTCGGCAAAGGTCTCGCCTTCCAACACGGCACGAAACTCCAAGGATTCGCAATCGCAGGCGAAGACAAAAAGTTCCTGTGGGCCGACGCCACCATCCAAAACGATGAAGTGATTGTCTCAAATCCCTCAGTCGGAAAACCGGAAGCCATCCGATATGCCTTCTCACAACAGTTCGCTTGGGCAAACCTGTTCAACAAAAATGGGTTGCCAGCGCAGCCCTTCCGTACCGACAGCTGGTAATCATTACCCGACTTCGCCCACGCTCGGGACGGTCATCCCGTTCCGAGCACCCAACCCGAAGTGAGCAAACGTTTCTCCACCATGCCTCGCTTCCTCCCCACACTTCTCACCATCATCTGGGGTCTGTCGCTCCCCAACCTGATCGCGAACGAACCGCCTCTCCTCGCAGCGGCCGCAAAGGTCAACATCACCGACTACGCCGCAGGACCCGTCCACGACCCAAGCCACGCACGGGCAATCGTTTTCGAGCAAGCAGGACAACGAAGCGCCATCATCGCCGTAGATGCGGTGGCTGTGGGCGAAATCGGACAACTCGGCAACGCCTTCCTCCTCCGACTCCGACAACGTTTGGAAGCCGAAGCCGGCATCCCACCAAGTCGGCTCATCATCAACGCAAGCCACTGCCACTCCTCAGTCCGCACCGATTCCGCGGATCTCATCGCCGACTCAGTCGTCAAATCGTGCGCCCACTTCACCCCCGTAGCCGTCTCTTGGACGACAACCCAGAATCCGCGCATCAGCGAGAACCGTCGCCTCCTGCTAAAGGACGGTTCCCAGTCCGATATGCGGCGCGCCTACCCCACCGTAGAGAGCGACAGTGTCGCCAAACTAGGCCCCATCGACCCCACCATAGGAACCTTGCAACTCTCCCGCCCCGACGGAACGCCCTTCGCCGTCTTTTACCACTTTGCGTGTCACCCCATCATGAACCCGCCCTCCTCGGGAAACTCCGCCGATTTTGCGGGACTCGCCTCCGCAAGACTCGAGGAAAGTCTCGGCCACCACGCCATCGCCCTCTTTCTCCAAGGATGTGGCGGAGACATAAACCCCCGCAGTTACAAAGACTCAGCCTCCCCCGCAGATGCTGCACCACTCGCAAACGAACTCGCGCTCTCCGTGCTCGCCGCGATGAAAACCGCACCCGCCCCGCGCGTCCAAACCCTCCGCATCGAAAGCAAAACCATCGAGCTACCGCGCGGCCGTGACTTTGCTGCCCGTATCCTTGCACTCGAAAACGAACAACAGCGCCTCCTGCGCTCCCTCAAAAATACCCCACTTAACTTCGAAGCCTTCGTGCCACTGTGGCTCCAGCAACACCTCAACCCACAATCACCCTCCGCTCACTCTCAAACCTCGCTGCACGAAGAGTCCATCGCATCATCACTCCGAAAAAGACACGACACAGACCAACTCGCCGCCGCACGTAACTACCGCGCAAACATTTCCACCCTCGAACAACTCATCCGCCTCAATACCAATCTTGCCCTCCTCAAAAAACACGAAGCCCGC
>JBEEPE010000358.1:0-2519 GCA_041191265.1 Verrucomicrobiota bacterium
TCATTTTTCGAGGCCCCCGACTCGATGCCGAAATCGCGGCGCTGCGACCCGACGTTTACACGAAGGCGGGAGACTACACCCTTGAAACCATGGACGCCGGCGAACGGTCTGCGCTCCTTGCAGCTGGAACAGAAATCCGGTTCATGCCGTTTGTGGCGGGGCACTCAACAACAGGAATGCTGGACCGAATGGCGTCGCCTCCACAGACCTAACTTCCTCCACCACCCGCCCCGAAAGAGCCCTTCTCTCCCATCATGCACCCATCCGACCGAATCCTTGTTACCGGCGCCTCCGGCTTCATCGGAAGCGCCCTCGTTTGGCAACTCAACCGCGAAGGTTTCGAAAACATCATCATCTCCGACATTCTGGGTACCGACGAAAAATGGAAAAACCTCGTCCCCCTGCGTTATGCGGATTACCTCGAAGCGAATCGCCTATTGGGCGAGCTGGGTTCAGAGGAAATTCGCCAAACTCGGTACGTTTTTCACCTTGGAGCGTGTTCGGCGACGACCGAAACCAATGCGAGTTATCTCATGGAGAATAACTTCGCTTACACCAAGCACCTCGCCCGATGGAGTCGCGAGGGAAATCGACGGTTCGTTTACGCCTCATCGGCAGCAACCTACGGCGACGGCTCCCTTGGCATGGACGACGGAATCGAGCACCTTGAGACGCTCCGTCCGCTGAACATGTACGGATACTCGAAACACCTCTTTGATCTACACGCCAAGCGGCAGGGATGGTTTCAGCAGCCCAACGGAATCGTGGGCCTGAAGTATTTCAACGTGTTCGGACCGAACGAAGACCATAAGGGCGACATGCGAAGCGTTGTCCACAAGGCCTACGCACAGATTCGCGACGAACACAAAGTCCGCTTATTCAAAAGCCATCACCCCGACTACCGCGACGGAGAACAGCGCCGTGACTTTGTTTACGTCAAAGATGCGGTCAACATGACGCTCCATCTTGCGCGCAGCTCGGCCTCAGGGCTTTTCAATGTTGGGACTGGACGAGCGTCCACGTGGATTGATCTGGTCACGCCGATTTTCGACGCCTTAGAAATCCCGCCCGCTATTGAGTTCATCGACATGCCAGATGCGCTGCGCGGCAAGTACCAGTACTACACCTGCGCAGACACCCGTCGCCTGAAAGAAACAGGTTGGAATGACAATGCCCACTCCCTGAAAGCCGCGGTCTCAGACTACGTTTCCAACTACCTCGTGCATGGACACCGCCTCGGCCAAATTCCAGGAAAGTGAACCTCCACCAAGCACCAGCCCCTGTGACACCGCCCCCTTTTGAAGACGCCATCAGAGAACTGGAAACAGTCCTCCAACGGACCATATCCCTCGCCCAAACGGTGGATGAAACTGGCGAATGCCTCGTGCGAACCTTGTCCGCTGGGAACAAGATTTTCACCTGCGGAAACGGTGGTAGCGCGGCCGACGCCCTCCATATGGCGGAAGAGCTGACCGGTCGCTATTTGCGGGAGCGACGGGCCCTCCCGGCAATCTGCCTCAACGCCGACGTAACAGCACTCACCTGCATCGGAAATGATTACGGCTTCGAACACATCTTTGCGCGTCAACTGGAGGCTCTCGGGCAAACGGGAGACGTGCTGATCGCCTTCAGCACCAGCGGCAACAGCCCCAACATCATCCGCTGCCTCGAGACAGCACACCGGCTTGGAATGCAGTCGGTGCTCCTCTCGGGAAAAGACGGTGGCGCGGCAAAACAAGGGTGCGACACGCCGATTATCGTTCCCTCGAACACAACCGCCCGGATTCAGGAGGTGCACACCTTGATCATGCACCAGTGGTTGGAGCGGATTGATCTTCACTTCACGACAACCTCCTGACAATGAACGTCAACGAACTTATTTCTGAACTCGCGACCACCCACATCCTTGTGGTGGGTGACCTCATGCTCGACCATTATATCTGGGGCGAGGTGAATCGGATTTCACCGGAGGCTCCCGTTCCGGTCGTTCGCGTTCTCAAAGAGACGCAAACCGCAGGAGGGGCCGCGAATGTGGCCCTGAATCTCGCGGCACTCGGTGTGAAAGCATCCCTCATGGGCGTGGTCGGGAACGACGAACACGGAAAGCGCCTCGTCGAGATGCTGAACCAGAGAGGCGTGGACACAAAACCAGTCGTCGCAGTGGACGAAGTGCCGACCATCGTGAAGACACGGGTTCTCGCCCGAACGCAACAGCTCTGCCGAATCGACCGGGAAAGCGCAAAATCAAGTTACGCTCTACCTCCCTCCGTTCTGACCGATGCGACGCTCGGAAATCTCATTGCAGGAGTGGACGCAGTGATCCTATCGGACTACGCCAAGGGAGCCGTGACCCAAACGGTCGTCGACCGAGTCAGACAACTGGCGCGAGCACACAGCTCCTTGGTGGCCGTCGACCACAAACCGTCCAGCGGACTCGACCTCCGTGGATTGGGCCTCATGACTCCAAACCGGCATGAGGCCTTGGAGATGGCGGGCCTCGCTGAGCCCTGCCCGGGTGA
>JBEEPE010000359.1:0-3861 GCA_041191265.1 Verrucomicrobiota bacterium
CGCCTTCACGTCGTTGTCCTCGGCAGCGACAACCGCTTCGATACCGCCCGCAATCTTCTCAGCCGCGGTTGGAGCCTGTTCGATCAATGGGTTGCACAGGGGCGGCCTGATAAAAGCCGTAAGTCGTTACTCAACCGCTAACCCACTACCATGAACCGAGACAACCTCATCGCTCTCTTGCGCGCCAACGCCAGAGCGTCCCTCAGCGACCTTGCCAAAGAACTTAACTCCTCAGAAACCGAAGTCTCCCAAACCATCCATCTCCTCGAAACGGAGGGAGCAATCCTCGGCTACCAAGCCATCGTCGACCCCTCCCAACTGCCCGCCCAAAAGGTAGTGGCCGTTATCGAAGTGAAAATCACACCAGAACGCGGCGGCGGATTCGATCGTCTCGCTCAACGCATTTCCAAGTTCAACGAGGTTCAAGGCTGTTACCTAATGTCCGGCGGATACGACCTCATGGTCATCGTGCAAGGCGCCAACCTCCAAGAAGTCGCAGCTTTTGTGTCCGAAAAACTCAGCACCATTCGCGGCGTCATCTCCACCGCCACCCATTTCCGGCTCAAAGCTTACAAAGAGAACGACGTCGTCCTCGTCCGCGACCAAGCGCCACAACGCCTCGTCGTCTCCCCGTAACCTCCTCCGAAACAAATCTTTCCCCCTCTCTCTCCATGCAGTCCTTCATCGCTCATCACGTCCGTAATATCCCGAAATCCGGTATCCGTGACTTTTTCGAGATTGTTCAATCCATGCCGAACGTCATCTCGCTCGGTATCGGTGAACCCGATTTCCACACTCCATGGCATATCCGCGAAGCCGCCATCTACGGCCTCGAACGCGGACACACCGGATACACCTCCAATCTCGGACTTCCTGACCTCCGCACTGAAATTTCAAAGTACGTCAATCGTCACTTCAAAGTCGCCTACGACCCAAAGACCGAAATCATCGTCACCGTCGGCGTTTCCGAAGCCATTGATCTCGCCCTTCGCGCCATCATCAACCCCGGCGACGAGGTGCTGTACCACGAGCCGTGCTACGTCTCCTACAACCCCAGTATCACCCTCGCACACGGCGTCGCCGTTGCCGTGCCCACCTTCGCCGCCGACAACTTCCGCCTCACAGCCGAGCAACTCGAGAAGTGCATCACCCCGCGCTCGCGCGCGCTCATGATGAACTTTCCCTGCAACCCCACCGGAGCCACCCAAACCCGCGAAGAACTCGAACGCATCGCCGCGCTTTGCATCAAACACAACCTCATCGTACTCACCGACGAAATCTACTCGGAACTCACCTACGACGACGCAGAACACATCTCCATCGCCTCTCTTCCCGGAATGCGCGAACGAACCATCTTCCTGCACGGGTTTTCCAAGGCTTTCGCCATGACAGGCTTCCGCATCGGCTATGCATGCGCTCCAGCCCCGCTCACCGACGCCATGATGAAGGTGCACCAATACGCCATCCTCTGCGCCAACACCATGGCTCAGGACGCTGCCATCGAGGCTCTCCAGCATGGCGAAAGCGACGTCGCCTCGATGCGTCGCGAATACGAACTTCGCCGCAACTTCATCGTTCGTAGCTTCAATGACATGGGCCTCCCCTGCTTCAAACCGCTCGGCGCCTTCTACGTCTTCCCTCATATCGCAAGCACCGGCCTCTCCAGTTCCGAGTTCTCCCTCAAACTTCTCCACGAAGAAAAAGTGGCATGCGTTCCAGGCCCCGCCTTCGGTCCAAGCGGTGAAGGTTTCGTGCGCTGCTCCTATTCAACTTCCTTGGAACAAATCCGCACCGCCATGGAACGCATCGCCAGTTTTGTCGACCGAAACCGGAAAAAATAAGCGGAAAAAAACCGCGCGATTTCGAGTTGAACGCGAATTCGGAAGGTCATCGCCTCCCGGATTCCCGAAACCATCACGGCCCGACACGAAACACCAACCGCTGAGCGTCAGGAACATTCAACTCACGCTCGAGACGCCCCAACTCGCGGAGAAGGGTCGGCTTCCGGTTATCCTCATCCTCTAGATACAGGCGGCGTAAGTTTTCGTAAGCCTCCCTTTCCCGCCCCCTCACCTTTGCCAGTTGGAAATAAGCAAACCGCTCAACAAACCGAAATGCGCCCGGTCGCCGCGCCGCCTCTAAATACAGCGCATACGCCCGCTCCGGATCTCGGTACTTATTTGCATACAACTCCGCCAGCGCAGTCCAAAGCTCCGGACTCTCCGAGTTGTATCCCAAACCCCTACACAGAAACGCCTCCCCAAACTGCTGATACTCCCGCTCCGCGCGCCGGCGCGCACTCTCCGCCACTCGCTCGTCCAACAACATCGCCCCCGCCGCATTGTGGGTCATGTGCCAAGCCGAACTCGTCCAAAACAAAACGCAACGCGGCTGTAATCGGGTGACCGCCTCCAACTGAACCTTCAAGCGAACCCACTCCATCCGACTCCAACTCGTCCATGCCTCTAACCAAATCACGTCTGCAACCAGCGCGCGAAACCCGCTCAACGCACCAATAAATCCCGCCTGCCCCAACCGCTCTCTCAAGTCTAACCGCACGTCCGCGAGATGAAACCCCGCACCCCTTGCGCGCTCATTCAACCCCGCCTCAAAACCAACGCGAAACCACCCCGTCAACAACACCACCGCCATCGCCCCCAGCATCGCTCGCTTTTTCCGAATCATACCGAGGCCAATCCTAGCCGATTCCCCGCAACCCCATCAACCCGCCACGACAACCTGCACTCAGCCCTGCTCAACCCCATCACTTGCTGCGTCATCCAACTCCAACTCCCCCGCCGGAGCCGACCGACGAACCAAGGTAAATATCAGCGGCACAAAAAATAACGTCGCAACCGTCGCAAGCGTCAGCCCACCAATCACCGCACGCGCCAGCGGCGCATTCTGCTCTCCCCCCTCACCAAAACCCAAACTCATCGGAACCATACCCACCACCATCGCAATCGCCGTCATCACCACCGCCCGCAATCGCGTCCCCCCAGCAGACAACATCGCCGCAACCCCGTCCGCTCCCCGCTGCATCTCCTCCCGAGCAAAACTCACCATCAACACCGAGTTAGCCGTCGCAACCCCCAACGACATAATCGCCCCCATCAACGCCGGCACACTCAGCGGCGTCCGCGTCAAAAACAAACCCCACGCCACACCCGCCAAGGCCCCAGGCAACGCCATCAGGATGATGAAAGGATCACGCCAACTCTGAAAGTTGACCACCAGCAGCAAGTAAATCAAAACCACCGCCCCCAAAAGGCCGTACCCCAACCCCTGATACCCAGTTCGCATCGTCTCCACCTGCCCCCGAACTTCAATGAACGAGCCCCGAGGCAACTTCGCGCGGTACCGATCAATAATCGGGTAAATGTCCGACATCACCCCTCCCAAATCGCGACCACTCGCCGCCCCATAAATGTTGATCACGGGGAGGATGTTATAATGGCTGACCACCGGAATCCCCTGCGTGCGCGAAATCGCCGCCACATTCGAGAGAATCTGCCCATCCCCAGCCCCCGATTTCGCCGCAGCCACCGGCATCGTTTCCAACGCTCTCACCGAGTCTAACTGGTGCTCCGGTGCCCGAAAGTTCACCAAATATTGAACCCCCATTTTCGGGTTCAACCAAAACACCGGTTGCACCTGCGCGCTCCCACTCAACCCCAATAAAACGGCACCCGCGACATCCCGCTCCGTCACCCCCATCAGCGCCGCCCGATCACGATCCACCTCCAACTTCAAACGCGGCAAATCCATCGGTTGCTGAATCCGCACGTCCACCGCCCCACGAACCGACCGAATCTCACGCAACATCTCCACTGCCAACGCGCGATTCTCCTCCGTGTTCCG
>JBEEPE010000360.1:0-2879 GCA_041191265.1 Verrucomicrobiota bacterium
CAATGGATACCTCATCGCCTTCTTTCGTGGGCAGTTGATTGTCAGCCTGATAGACGGGGCCGCGGTGGGACTCGGACTGGTCGTCGTTGGATTGGATTTCGGGCTTCTCATCGGTCTACTGCTTGGGTTTCTTGGGCTCATTCCGTATCTCGGAATGTTCATGTGCTGGGTGCCAGCTCTCGTGATTGCTCTTGTCCAGACGGGCGGAACATGGATTCCGACTGACGAATGGTGGATTTTTCCACTCGTTGTGACCTGTATCTTTGCGGTTGTCCAGAAGGTGGACAGCCTGTTCATTACGCCGAAGGTCGTGTCGAACTCCGTGGGGTTGCATCCCCTCACCGTCATCGTTTCGCTCTTCGCATGGAGCCTGTTGATGGGCGGCCTGCTCGGAGCACTTCTGGCGGTGCCGATGACTGCCACGCTGAAGGTCATCCTGAAGCGATACGTCTGGGAGCGGCGGATTCTTCCGAGTGTTCACGCCGTTGAGGAAAGCGTGTTGAAGGAAATGAAAAACGAGCGCTGACACCTCGCCGTTTCGATGGACCGAACAAAAATCGATGTCGCTCAAGAAAGGCGCCGGAGTTTGTTAACAGCCGTCGCGTTGTGCCTCGCTTTTCTCGCGTTTCTTGTTGGTGGTACTTATGCGGTGTACCGCCACAAACCTCGAACGAATCAACTGACCGGAATGGTGGTCGAAAAGTACAAGTTGGATGAGGTGGTCAGAGAAGTGCAGGTCGGACGTCGTGGGCTGCGATCAGAGGAGGTTGACTCTGGGCACCGGTTTCAGGTCTGGGTCGAAAGTACGGGCAAGACGTATGAGGTTCCGGTCACGGCTCGGATGTTCGAACGGAAGGAAGTGGGAGACTCTCAGTCGTTTATCAAGCCGCCCTCGGAACAGCGCTGAGGCGGGGCTCTTCGTTAGGTCATACGCATCAAAAGTGATGAACGAGACAACTGAGTCAAAGCGGATCGGAATAAAACCGAAGGCCGAGGCCAAACCTTCCGTTGGAAGTTGGTTGCGGGGGCCGGATTTGAACCGACGACCTTCAGGTTATGAGCCTGACGAGCTACCAGGCTGCTCCACCCCGCGTTCGTAGGTTGATATGGTGCATCCGGTTCATTGATTCATCAAGAAAAACCCAAACAAATCGCATCGCAGGCCTGTAAGTCGTATCAAATCAGTAGGGTAAGATTCGGCGTTTGGGATGAGAGGCGGTGCTCGCCACCCTCTCCTTGATGTTCAGACTCGGCGCCACCCTGGGGAAACAAGAAAAGTCATATGAAATGCAACGCCCTCACGCTCATTAAGATCTTGTCAGCATTGATGATATCACTCGGTTCTTTGAAAGCTGCAGAGCCTCCTTCTGAGCGGCCGAACTTGGTTGTGTTTATCGCGGACGACATTGGGTGGGATGATTACGGGTGTTACGGTAACGCAGCGGCAAGGACGCCGAATATCGATGCGATTGCCAGGAAGGGCCGCCGCTACACTCAAGCTTTCTTGACGGCAAGCAGCTGTAGTCCAAGCCGTTCCAGCATCATTACGGGGCGCTACCCTCACAACCTCGGCCCCGCAGCAGAACTTCATCTATCGGTATCTCCCAACATCCCATGGGTATCCACAGTGCTCAGAGACCGTGGGTACTACACGGCATTGATTGGAAAGAACCACATGTCGGTAGATTTTGCCGCGGGTAAGCCCCCCTTCCCGAAACGGTGGGATTTGGTGGATCAAGGTCGAGTTCCTGAAAACAGCGGTCTCGAATCAACGTGGGGTGACACACTTCGCAACCGTCCAAAGGATCGACCCTTCTTTTTCTGGTTGGCTGCGGCAGACGCTCACCGCGGATGGGATGGTGACTTGCAGTGGAACGAGTCGTTGTACGGCCCTAAACATCGACCGGAAGACGTTGCTGTGCCGCCATACCTCGCTGACGACGCCCCCACACGCAAAGACCTCGCGTCGTACTACAACGAAATCACCCGCTTCGATTACTTTGTCGGCCAGATGATGGGCGCATTGGCGTCTGAAAATCTGTTAGAAAACACGCTGGTGCTCATTCTCGCTGACAATGGAAGCCCCTTTCCACGCGCAAAAACGCGACTGCATGACTCTGGGATGAAGACTGCGCTCATCGCTCACTGGCCGACTCGACTGACGCGTCCTGGCGTTGCCTGCGAGAGCCTCGTTAGCAGCATCGACATCGCCCCTACCCTGCTCGAAGCCGCTGGAATTGGAATCCAGCCGACGATGCAAGGGGTGAGCCTCATGCCGACTATCTCAAACCCAGACGCCATTATCCGGAAGCATGCCTTCTCGGAGCATAACTGGCACGACTACGAAGCACATGCTCGGTCGGTGAGGTCTGACGGTTTTCTGTACATCCGTAACCACCGGATTAATCAGCCCTGGCAAGGGCCCGCCGATTCCGTTGCATCCCCTTCCCATCAATCGCTACTGGCCCTCAGAAACTTACAAAAGCTAACACCTGCACAAGCCGATGTCTTTTTGAGCCCGCGCCCCGTGGAGGAACTGTACCACACGAAATCTGACCCCCTTCAGCTAAACAATCTCGCCTCGACGCCTGAGTATTCAACTTTGCGAGAACAGCTTTCCAAACTGCTGGATACTTGGATGAGCGAGACATCTGATGACGTCCCCAGTGACTTAACCCCGGATGGCTATGATCGTTCGACAGGAAAGCCCTTCCATAAAGGACCCCCCTCCCGCGGTTCGTGGCCAGGCAAACAAACCAACGCCCATCTCGAAAATCGGCCGGGGCCAAGGTAGAGGGTCGCTGGATTCCCTCGTAACGAGGCGCGCTCCTCGCCCTAGTTGCGATTTAAGTGAGCGACTGGTCATGCCCGTTCCAAAA
>JBEEPE010000361.1:0-8973 GCA_041191265.1 Verrucomicrobiota bacterium
CGTTTTTGTTGTACACGTTGGACGCAGTTCAGGATTACGAAAGCGTTCTCAAGCGAGCCAAACATTCGAAATCAAAACCCATGAACACCGAATCCATGTCCGCCCTCCAAAAGCTCATCCACGAAGGCTTCGTCGAAGGGCAAAGGACCGCGTTTCGAGAGGGCATCCTCGATCTGCTCAGCGTCCGATTCGGTGAGGTGCCATTAACAGTCAAAGATAGCCTTCAATCTGGGTTGTATGACGGTGAACTCGATCGCATTCGGGGCCTCGCGAAATCGGCGAAATCACTCCAAGAGTTCTGCCAAATCGCGCAAAAGTAATCTGCGTCCTGTCCATAGCACTCATTCGCAAACAACGAACAGTGCGCCGTCTCCGCGTACCGCCTTTTAAGCGCTGAGGCTCAATCCAGCCCTCAGAGAGCGGAAGAGGCTCGCAAAACGATGCTAACCCACTTGCCCTTCCGCACCGTTCGGTCGTGACCCAGACCCTCCGCCACATAGGCATCTCGCACCGCATCCTCTTGGTCCCGCAAAATGCCGGATAAAATCAGCTGCCCTCCGACATTCACCGCGCGAGAAATAGTGGCCGCAGCTTCAATCAAAATGCCGCTAAATAAGTTGGCAGCAACCACATCTGCACGCACCGGAAGCGCCCTCTTCAAAATGTCCGCCTTCAACACACGGACTCCCACCACCCCATTCGCCGCCAAGTTCTCTTCCGTCACCGCCACCGCATCCGCATCGTAATCCGTGGCCGTCACTTTGCCCGCCCCACCGACACGCGCCGCCATCGCAAGAATCCCGCTCCCCGTTCCAACATCGAGCATCGTCCAATCCTCACCCCTGCGCTTTCGCTCCATCGCCGCATCCACCACATGCCGTAAACACATCGACGTCGTGGCATGTTCCCCCGTCCCAAATGCCATTCCAGACGGAACCCAAAGCACCGGAATCGATTCTTTCTTTGCCCAAACATCGCGCTCCTTGCGCGTGCTCACCACCACAAGCTTCCCCCGAATCCTCAATGGCGCACGGTCTGGCGCGTCCTTCACAGTAAGCCACTCCGCCTCCGACCGGCGCCCCCCAAACACCTCCACCAACACCTCCGCCTCCGTGTCCGATAATCCCAGAGCCATGACCTGCGCAGAACGGCTCCCCGCGTTGTGTAAGGTCATCACCCGCTGCGGACCCAAGAAATCAAGCGCCTCCATCCACCGCTCCAGCGACCCAGCCGCAATCCGTCGCTTCCACGAAAACCGATTCGGCGAAAGTGCCGACTTCCCTACCCCCGCTTTCACAACCCTCGTCTTAGCCATAAATCGCAACGGTTAATCTTTGCGAAAAATAATGATGTGCTGCTGCGGCAACACCGTCTCCGTTTTCTCCCAGCGCATCCCCGGAAACACCGACATCTCCTTCCGCACCTGCGCCTCACTCATTTTGTGAACCCGCTTAATCGGAACCTTCGCATCCTCCGCTCGGTACTCCACAAACACAATGCGCCCCCCCTTCTTCAACGCCGCCACCATCTTTGCCATCATCTCATACGGCTTTCCAAACTCATGGTACACGTCCACCATCAACATCGTATCCACCTTCCCTTCAGGAAGTTTCGGGTCAGCTTCCAACCCTAAAACCGCCTCAACATTCGCGACCCCTCGCTTCGCCATGTTGCGCGTTAAAATGTCCAACATCTCCGGCTGAATATCCACGCCGTACACCCGCCCCGAACCGCCCACTCGCCCCGCCATGCGCCAGCAAAAATACCCGCTGCCCGCCCCAATGTCCGCCACATGCTCTCCTTCCTTCAACCCCAACGCCTCCACCAACAAATCCGTGCGCTCCTCCTGTTCACGATCCGGACGCTCCAACCACCCCGCCGCCTGATGCCCCATCACATGCGCAATCTCCCGTCCAAAATAAAACACGCCAATCCCATTCGGATCATGCTCCGCCCTCTGCTCATACAAAGGGTCCGGTAAAACAACCGGAGCCGACGCGCGCGCCGACTCAGACTTGACGTCTCCGGCGTGCAACGATCCAAACAGCAGCGCCAAAGACGCGCCTAAAAAAGCATGGGTACGCATGCCCACAGACTGCACCGACACCCACGGTCAGGAAAGGATTTCGGAAAGCACCTTCCCATGCACATCACTCAAGCGGAAATCCCTACCGCCAAACCGGTAAGTCAACTTCTCATGGTCTAATCCCGCCAACTGCAACACCGTCGCCCACAAATCATAAACCGTCGCCACGCGGTCCACCGCGTAGTACCCCAACTCATCCGTCCCCCCGTAAGCAAAACCCCGCTTTAGTCCACCTCCAGCCATCATCACGCTAAAGCCCATGGGGTTATGATCTCGTCCGTCACTGCCCTGCGAGAACGGCGTCCGCCCAAACTCGCCCGCAAACACCAAGAGCGTCCGGTCAAACAAACCGCGCTGCTTCAAATCCCGAATCAACCCCGCAATCGGCTGATCGACCTGACGCGCCATCGCCCCATGTCCCTCCTTAATCTTGCCATGCTGATCCCACGGATTCGGACCGTTCCCCGCCCCGATACCCGAGTTCAAACAACTCAACTCCACGAACCGAACCCCCTTCTCCACCAACCGCCTCGCCACCAGCGCCTGTTTCCCGTACCCCGCCACCAACTTGTCCTCCGATTCCAAACCGTACATCCGCTTCGTCTCAGCACTCTCCCCACCCAAATCGCACACCCCCGGTACCGCCGCCTGCATCCGGTACGCCGTCTCATAGTTCCGAATCGCCGCCTCCACCAACGGATCCCCCGTCTCACCCGCAAACTGCTCGTCCAACCCGCGGATAAATCCCAACCGCGCACGCTGCTCCCCGTCCGACACCCCCGGCGCAATATGGGGCAACGCCGCAGCACCGTCCGCCTGAAGAATCGACGCCTGGTGCTGCGCCGGCAAATACCCCGAACTAAACACACCAACCCCGCCGTGCGGCGGCACCGCACCCCCACTCTGCAACACCACAAACGATGGCAAATCCTCGTTCCCAGACCCCATCCCGTAACTCAACCACGCCCCCGCACTCGGATGTCCCATGAACGGAAAGCCCGTGTGAAACATGTAGTTGCCCTGCGCATGCTCACTCACCTTCGTCGTCATCGAACGCACCAACGTCAAATCATCGGCCAGCGCCGCAATATGCGGAAAAAGATCCGTCATCACCAAACCCGATTGCCCCCACGCCCGCGCCTCCCACGGACTCGCCATGATGTTTCCATTGTTATTGAACATCGTCGGCTGAACCGGCACCGGCATCGGCTGCCCGTGCCGCACCTTCAACGCCGCCTTCGGGTCGAACGAGTCCACGTGCGAAAAGCCGCCGCTCATGTAACAGAAAATAACCGAGTCCACCCGACGTCGCCCCCCCAACCGAGCCGACGGTACCCCTCCGGTTGCCTCCTTCTCGGCAAGCGCCCGCAACGCCACACCACCAAACCCCAACGAACACGCCGACAACATGGCGCGTCTCGACAACCTAGAATCAAAAATCGTTTTCATGGTTTACCGTAAGTAAATGAACTCCTTCAGGTTAAAAATGGAGTGCGCCAAAGCAGACCATTCCTTCACGCCCGCACCCTCCGCGACAAATGCCAACGCCGCCCTCCGCTCTTGCTCCAATGGCAACCGCCCCAAACCCTCCCGAAACAGCAAATCCAGCCGCGCGTCCCGTTCAGCCTCCGCCGCCATGACCCGCTGCGCCCACTGCTCCGCCCAGCGCGCCACTCCCGGATCATTCAGCAGCGTCAACGACTGCGACGGTACCGTCGTCACGTCACGCCGACCCACCGTCGTAAACGGCTTTGGCGCATCAAACGTGGTCAAGAATGCCGGAAGATTGTTCCGCTTTTGCAACAGATAGATGCTCCGACGCTTGGTATCCCCCGAAACCGGAGGTCCTTGCTCCGCGCCATCCAGCACCCCCGCAACGTTCAACATCGCGTCCCGAATGGATTCAGCCTCCAATCGACGCACAGACGCATGACTTAAACTGCGATTCAATGGATCCACCTTTCGCGCCTCGTCACCAGACCGGCTATCCCGACGAAATGCCTCCGTAGACACTAGTTCCAACAAAAATCGCTTTGCAGACCAACCGTCCGATTGCAACCGCGAGGCAACGAAATCCAACAATGCCAAGTCCTCTGGCTTAGCCCCCATCTTGCCCAAGTTATCAGGCGTCGCAATCAACCCGTCGCCAAACGCCCAAATCCACAGTCGGTTCGCCATCACCCGAGCAGTCAATGGATTAGACGCGCTCACCACCCGCTGCGCTAGTTCGAGACGTCCACTGTCCTTGGCTCGAATCGGATCCGGATTCAGCACCTCAAGATAACCCCGAGGCACCAACTCCCCCGGCTTCTTATGATCGCCCCGCACCAAAAATGGCGCGTCCATCCCCACCATCTCCGCCACTCCAGGAACCACGCGCGGTTTCGGTAACCGCTCAACCGCCTGACGATACGCATCCACCAAAGCCGACAGACTGCCGTCTCCGCTCGTCGTAACGGTGAACAACCCCGATCGCACCATGACGTCCATCAACGCCGCCTCAGAAGCGCTCGCCCGCCCTTCACTCCACGCACGCACCGCCGCCTTCACGGTTTCCCGGAACTCCGAAAGAAAACCGTCTGAACGCTCAGTCGCCGCCCCAACCAGCGCCGCCTCCAACGCAGCATTTTCCTCGCGCGGCGTCTCCTTCCCAGAACCCACCACCACGCGCTCAATCACAAAGGCCGGCGCATCCACCGCCCCTTTCGCGTCTCCCCGCCGCATCTGATACTCCGGCGTCGACAACTCCACATGTCCGCGAACCCCCGCGCGATACACCGTATCCATCCGAAGCCAACCGGACTCCCGCCGCTCCGCCGAAACGCGCGGCGCTCCTGCGTTGAGGCCCAGAGGGTAATCCGACGGCACCACACGCACCATCGCCCCGCCCGTAGCCCTGTACCGAACGCTCACCCCGCCCTCCGGAAACGCAAAGTCCTGTGTCCCCATCGCGCCCCCGTGATGCCCCGTCAGCGCCCCGCTCGCCACTCCCGCAGGCAAGACCGAGTCCAGAATCCGGTCCCCCTTCGGCAAAACACGAAATTCGCCCGCACCCACTTGCATCACGTCAGCCCCACTTTTCGAAAACGCGCCCCCGGCTTTCGCAAAATCCTGAACCTCTCGAAACATCTCCGCATTGAAGCGACGCGCCTTCGAAATCTTCTCCAATCCACGCTTGCGATACTCCGTGTAAAACGAGGGAAACTTTTGTGGCTCCGTCACCGCCTTCGCAACCGCATGCAGCGGATGGTCCGGAGACGAAACCGTCTTGGCAAACGGTTCCTCCACCTTCGCCGGCGTCAGCTCCGCAACTCGCTTCCGCAAGCCGGCCGCCGTTTGCTCCAACGCCGCAAGCTCCGAGTCCTGAGGCTCACCCACCCCCCGCGCAGTCTCCCCCGAAATCGTCCCCGCTCGATACGAAGCCTCCATCTCATCGGGACGCAGCGCCCGCAAATACAACCGCACCTCTTCCACCTTTCCACGCAAATGGCCGTTGCCGGCGCCAGTGTGCCGCAACCCAATCAAAAGCCGACCGTCTCCCGCGTCGTAGTTCAAGAGGTCCGCTTTTCGATAAGGTTTACCATACAGCTTCCCATTCCGGTAAAGACTCACCGTGCCGTCAGCCCCATAGGTCACCGCCACGTGAACCCGCTCGCCCGATCCCTCGGTTTCCGCCGGTCCGCCCGAGTTATCGGAACGCTTGAAGAAATCGCTCCCCGCCACCCATTTACCAACTTCCTTCTCAGCAAAAACAAGCGAATCAAATCCGTGTGCTCCAATCCGTTCCAGCGAAATGACACCACCGCCCCGCTGATCCAATCCATCGAGGCTCAACCACGCCTCAAACGTCTTTTCCCCCACCGCAACCGCGAGCGGCTCCGACCGCAAATACGTTTTCGAGCCCGTCAAAACCAGCCGACCTCCGTTCACCTTCGCACCTCCCACCAACTCACTCTTCACTCGCCCAAACACATCGTTCGTCCCCCGCTGGAAATTCCACAGAGCGTACGGAGCGGGTGATTCTCCGCGGCGCCCCCCCACACGCGCCCAAGCCCTCCCCGCAATCTCCGACTCAATCCGCGTCAACTCAGCCCGCGCCGCCTCCAGCTCCGGAACACGCGCAGGCTCCAGACGTTCGCGCACACGCTGCTGAATCGCATCCACCTCGCGCATCCAGCGCGTCGCCAACCCTTTTCGAATGCCCTCTTTCATGCGAAGAAGTTCGTCCTTCCCGGCCTTCAATCGTTCAGAAACGGCAACCTCCGTCTGTGCCGGACGCGCGCTCGCCAACACGCCATACAACGCCGTGTAATCCCGCTGACTCACCGCATCAAACTTGTGGTCGTGGCATCGCGCACAACTCACCGTCAACCCCTGGAACGCCTTCGTGAGCACATCAATCTGATTGTCCACAACCTTCACGCGGTCATCTAACGCATCCACCGGCTGGTACCCGTGTTCCACCATCCGAAAATGAGCCGGACCGATGGCGGACTCATTAAACCCCTCCGGACTCAACCGAGGCTCCGCCAGCAAATCCCCCGCGATGTGTTCCACCATTAACCGGTCCAACGGCACATTCCCATTGAACGCACGAATGAGGTAATCACGGTACTGGTACGCCCCCGGAATGTCAGGATCCCCCTCGCTCCCATGGGAATCCGCGTACCGGAACAAATCCATCCACCGCCGCGCAAAGTGTTCGCCGAACGCCGAACGCGCCATTAACTCCTCCGCTCGCTCACGAACCGCCGACTCAGGACTCGTCTGCCACGCACGAACAAAGCGGTCCGTCTCAGGAACGCTCGGAGGAAGTCCGTTGAGCGTGAAATGGAGGCGGCGAACCACCGTCTCAGCGGAGGCCATCCCACTCACCGTCAACCCCTGCCGAGCCGCCATTTCACGCAACCGCGCATCAATGGATTCACGAAGCCCATTCGCCGTTTTCATCGGGTCCAAAGGCTTGAAGGCCCACCAGTGGCGACGCACTGCCAGCAAATCGGACCACGGCGCGCGCTCCCCCGCCGCTGGAGGAGCATCCCGAGGATCTGGCGCGCCCATCGCAATCCACCGCTCGAAATCCTTCAAAACCGAATCCTCCAGCTTGGGTGCCTTATCGGGCATCTTTAAATCAGGCTCCTCGTGCCGAATACTTCGCAGCAGCAAACTTTCGAGCGGCTTCCCCGGAACAATCACAGCACCCGAATCTCCTCCTTTCTGCCAACCAGTCCGCGAATCAAGGCGCAGTCCCCCCTTCGTCTTTTCCGCGCCATGGCACTCCACACATTCCGCAACAAGAACCGGACGAATCCTCGATTCAAAGAAAGCCACCCCCGCTTCCTGACTTCTTGCGCAAGGAGTGGCGACGAGAAGGACGAGGAAGGCAATCCACTGCGCAGCAGGTTTTTGGAAAACAGCGTTCATAGGGAAATGGGGGGTTAAAGGAGGAAGGCCAGGGCTGCGTCAGCCGCGATGGCGGCAATCGCCTCGCCCCATTCTTGAAAGCAGCTCTCGGGAATCCGCGTTGACGGGCCCGCAATCGTAATCGCTGCAAAGGCATGACCATGCGCATCCCTCAACGGAGCCGCAATGCAATGAATGCCCTCAAAATGCTCTGCACGATCTATCGCGTACCCTCGCTCCCGCGTGACGGCCAACTCCCGACGCAGCCCTCGCAAGCTCGTGATTGAGTTGGCTGTGTGCCGATGAAAATCAATGTCAGCCAAAACCGGTTCGAGCGACCGCTCCTCAAGAGAAGCCAAAATCGCTTTCCCCGGCGCACAACATTGCACCGGTGCCTGAGACCCCAAATCTACGACGTACTTGAAGGGATGCCGCGACGCCAACTGCTCAATAATCACGCACTTCGACCCTGCCAGAACACACAACTGCGTGGTCTCGTTCGTCAGCGAAAGAATCTCCCGCATCGCCGGTAGGCAGGACTCAATCAAGCTGCGACTGCCAGAATAAGGCTGCCCCAGCAGTAGAACCTTCTGAGTCACCCGAAGAGTCCTCGTTCCCGGCACGCGTTGCACGTATCCCAGTTCTTCCAGCGCCACCGCAATGCGGTGAACCGCCGTTTGCGGGAGATGAAGCTCACCCGCCAATTCCACCTGCGTCGCCCCCCGCGGACGCGTCGCCAGCGCTTCCAGCAACGCCAGACCCCGTTGCAGGGCAGGCACATGATGGGAGACACTTTCCACTGATTTCGAGTTTTGGCGCGCCATGATTTCCAAGTGTGAATGCTCTCAGCTTCCATAAGCGAAACCTTTTTCGCATATGAAACTTTGAAACGAACGCGTGTTCCGCCCGCGCTGCCATCCATCACCAGCCCCTGCGTCTCAGGGCCAAAAGTTAGTGCGTCACTTCGTGTGCGGGAACTGCTTGAGCAACTCCTCCGGCAAAAGAAAGCCCTGCTGCGCTTTCGTCGCCTCCCGCTCCGCAACCACCTGCGCCGGCGTAATCGGCGAAGCCAAGTTGCCAAAGCTGTTGCGAACATAGGTCAGCACTCCCGCAATCTCATCGTCTCGCAGCCCCTTAAATGCCGTCATTGGAACCTGACCCGGATACTTGGTGCCGTTCACTTCTATCGGCCCCATCAATCCGTGAAGCACCAACCGAATCAAACGCTGAGGACTGCCCGTCACCCACTCGGATTTTGAAATCGACGGGAACTGAGCAGCTGGCAACCCCTGTCCATCCGCCTGATGACACGTGATGCAATGAGCCTCGCGGCGGTAAACCTCGGCACCCACCTCAAAAAGACGCTTCTCGTCACCCTTCAAGGTCGTCGTCACTTTCGGAGCCTCGCCCATGGTCAACGTTTTCCCCGTTTGATACGCCTCTACCGCCCCAAAAACCGGACTCAGCCACTCGTCCACCGGATG
>JBEEPE010000362.1:0-16126 GCA_041191265.1 Verrucomicrobiota bacterium
AGGGAGGGGTGGGGGGATGATGGCGCGGGCGTTGTGGGGGGGTGTGCTGTTGGTTGGGGGTAGCAGGGCGGCGTGGGCGGTTTCAGCGGCGGATTTGGGGGGATTGGGAGCGGAGGGGGTGGGCTGGGTTCCAATGGGCGGGATGGTGATTGCGGGGGCTTTGCTGGGCGTTTTGGGTGTGGTGCTGAACTTGAGGCGTTCGGCGCTCATGGGGGATGTGATGTCTCACGCGGTTTTGCCTGGAGCCGCGATGGGGATGATGGCGGGAGGTGCGCGTGATTCGTGGCTGACGTTTTTGGGGGCGGGTTTTGGCGCGTTGGTGTGGGCGTGGTTGACGCCGTTGTTGCGTCGTGTGGCGGGGATTCGCGGGGATGCGGCGGCGGGGGTGATGTTGGCGGGAGCGCTGTCGCTCGGGCTGCTGCTTGTCGGGCGGCTTCAGGTGGTGGGTGGGGCCGCGACGGCGGGGTTGGATCGGGTGTTTTTTGGGCAGGCGTCGTTGTTGGGGGAGGGGCAGCTGGTTTCGATGGCCACTTTGGCGGCTGGGGTGATTGCGTGGGTGGTGGTGATGCGGAATCGCTTGCGGCTTTGGTGTTTTTCGGAGGTCGCACGCGAAGCTGCGGTGGGCGGGGATGGTTTGGTGGGGCGGGCGTTTATGGTGGTGCTGGCGGTGAGTGTTGCGGTTTCGATTCAATCGATGGGAGCAGTGTTGGTGGGGACCATGTTGATTGTTCCGGCGTTGTGCGGATTGTTGGTGGCGCGTCGGTTTGAGGCGGTGCTTGCGGTGGCGGGTGCGTCGGGTGCGTTAGCTGGGCTTGGGGGGGGGATGTTTTCTGCGACACGTTCGGGGGTTCCGAGTGGTGCAGCGGCGGCGGTGTGTGCGGGATCCCTGCTCGTGTTGGTTTCGTTAACGAGGGTGGGAGGGCGGCGCTGATGGAGTTTTTTCCGGATGAGCCGATTTGGTCGGTTGTTAGCGGTTTGCTGACGGAACGGATTTTTATTCCGCCGTTCGTGTATGCTTTGCTCATCTCGTTGGTGTGCACATGGATTGGCGTTCATCTGTTCCTGCGAGGGATGGCCATGGCGGGTGATGCCGTGAGTCACAGTGTGTTGCCGGGCATGGTAGCGGCGTATGTGCTGACGGGTGCGACTCGGGGTGTTGCGCCTTTTGTTGGGGCAGCGATCTCGGGTTGGTTGGCGGTCGCGGTGGCGGGGCGTCTATCAAGGTTGCCGCGGATGCGGCCGGACTCTGCGTTGGGCGCGGTGTACGGGGTTGCGTTTGGACTGGGGGTTTTGGGGGTAGGGCTATTTGCCCGCCATGTGCATCTGGACGCGGAGTGCGTGTTGAATGGCGATTTGCTTTTGGTGGGTGGAGAAAGGGATTGGGAGGCTTGGTTGGGTCCGGCGGGATTAGTGGCGGCGGCGGTTGTGATAGAGGTGTTCGGGGGCGCCCGTTTGCGGTTGAGCGCTTTTGACGCGGGATTTGCTGACGCGGGCGGGGTTAGGATTCGCGGTTGGAACGGTTTGGTTGTGGGAATGTTGTCGGTGGTGGCCGTCGTGGGTTTTCGCGCGATGGGAATTGTTCCGGTATTGGCGATGAGCACGATTCCGGTGGCGGCTGGATGGGCCTTGGGTGGCGGGTATCGCCGTCGAATGATGGTTGCCCTTGGGGTCAGTGGCGGGGCCGTGGTTGCGGGGTTTGTGGTCGCCGTTTGGCTGGAGGTTCCGCCGCCGCCGTCAATGGGTGTGTGCGCGCTGATCGGGCTCGTGCTGAGTCTGTGGATGCGAAGGGGACTGCGCGGGAGGCAACGGTGATTTTCACCCGCACCACGCTGTGGGAGGGTGGGGCAGAAAAAGAAGCGAGGACACGAAGGAGAGGGGTGTCCCTCGAACTTCTGTGTCCTCGTGTGATGAGAACTCTGGCTTTCTCGGGAGCCCGATTAGGCGTTCGGGGCGATAATGACCTTCATCACTCCGGGTTCGCCTTTGTAGAGGCGGTCGAACCATGCGGGGCCTTCTTCGAGCGAGGAAACGGCTGAGATGATTTTGTCGACCTTGATGTCCTTGCGGGCGAGGAGATCGATGCAGGCGGGAATTTCGCCGGAGGAAGCACACGACCCTTGGAGACGAAGTTGGCGTGACACAACCACTTGGAGCGGAAGTTCCGTTTTTGGGGTGATGTTTCCAACGAGGGTGACGGTGCCTCCTTTGCGGACCGAATGAATGGCGGACAGAACCGTTGCGTTTGCGCCAACGCATTCGAACGCCGCATCTGCGCCGGCGCCTCCCGTCACGCTGCGAACGGCTTCGGGAATGTCGGTTTCCTTCGGATTAAACACGTCGGTCGCACCGAGTTCGCGGGCAAGGGCAAGTTTCGAACTCTCGGTGTCCACCGCAATGAGGCGACGGAATCCCGCAAGGCGCGCCGCCTGAAGCGTCAGCAGTCCAATCATGCCGGTACCAATGATGACCGCCGTATCGCCGAGTGAGACGGGGGTGAGGTTCACGGCATGAACCCCGATGGAAACCGCCTCAATCATTGCTGCTTCGTTGAAACCGAGGTCGTCTGGGAGTGCGTAAACGATGCGTGCGGGCACCGACACAAACTCAGCGAACGCCCCGTTTCGACGAAACTCCCCGCATGAAACGCCCAAAACCTGGCGGTTGTCGCAGAGGTTGATTTGTCCTGCCTGGCAGAAACGGCAGTTGCCGCAGGAGACAGTGGAGTCAAACGAGACGCGTTGACCGACACGGAAGTTTTTCACGTTGGAACCGACGTCTGCGATGATTCCGGACGCTTCGTGTCCCATGACGAGCGGCGGGATGCGACGTCCGGTGGATCCGTCATACCCGTGAATGTCGGAACCGCAGATGCCGCAGGCTTTGACGCTGACGAGGACGTCATCTGGACCGATGACGGGATCGTCGACGTTGGTGCAGGCGAGTTTTTTGTATTCGGAGAGGAGGAGGGCTTTCATGGGTTCTAAGGGTGAGTGTTTAAGGGGTTGGATGTGGGGGTGGGAAGCGGATTGTGCGTGGAGCTTGGGAATCTCAGGGGCGCGTGAGTTGGGCTTCGATGAGACGAACGATTTGGAGGCCCATGCGTTTGGAGCCCTCAGGTGTGAAGTGAAGGTTGGCGAATCCCTGGAGCGATTCGCGTTCGGCAATCACGAGGGCGTACAGGTCATTGACGGGAACGCCAGCGGTGGCCGCGATGGTTTTGCTCATCTCATTGCGGGTGAGGACGGACCCGTTATGGCTCTCGGGTCCGAGCGTGTTATTGCGGTCTGGGGCGGGCGTTGTGGTGGCCCAGATGACATGGGGGGAAACCGTTTTGAGGTGTTTCAGCATGGCTGTCAGGCCTGTGCCGAATTGTTCATCGGAGATGCGTGGTGGAAGACTGTGGAGTCCGTCATTGTAGTGAATGAGGGCGTAATCTCCGTCCTTCAGTTTTTCACAAAAAGCGGCGGCGGAGGCATCGTTTCCTCCAATCATGCCGAAGGCGACGAGGCGTCCGACATTCGCTTTACCGCGCAACGCCTCCACCACGAACGGGGAGTAACCATTCATGATTGAATCGCCGATGAGCAGCACGCGGGGGAGGGCGGGGTCTGCAACGGGGTAGAGGTCGTTCGGCTGAATGGTTGCGACGGCGTTGGGCCGCATGGCCTGCGGGGTGTTGGTGAACGCGGGCCAATCGTCAGAGCGGTAGGGGGTTGCGGGGAGTCCGCTCGCGTCGGTGAGATTTCCTTCGCGACCGTTTTCGACAATCCAATCGTAGCGAAGGGCTACGGGGTTGCGGACGTTGGGATGACTGACGACGAGGGTGTCGCCTTCGAGAACGGCGTTGGCGTAGGCCCAGCGGTTGGGGCGTTCGGTGAGGGCGAAGCCTTTGATGGAGGCGCCGTCGCGTGCGGCGAGAGGAAGTGTTGGATTCTTGAAGCGCACGAGCGCTTTTCCGGATTCGAATCGGACACTCTCAATCACTGGACCGCTGGGGATTGGCTTGTCGGCGACGAGCGCTTGGGCGGTTTCGCTGAGGCGAGCAGCGAGGGCTGGGAGGTCCTCGGGGGTGATATTACCGGAGAGGTCGAGGGTGGGGACGAGCGCGGTTTTTGAGGTGACGGAGGCGGTCTGTGTTTGGGCGAATCGAAGTTCGCTGACTGCGCGGGGATCGAGGTTGGGGTGGGATGCTTTGGCTTGTTGGAGCAGGACAAAGGGGAGATCGCTCCGATTCCATGCTTTTCGCCAGTCGTTGATGAGGGCGGGAAGCAGGGTGGCAGCTTGAGTTGCGCGGGGGGTGTTGGCCATTCCGACGTTAAGAGCGACGCCGCGCACGGCGAGTCCGGCCAGCGGGGCGACCCAGCCGTTGTGAAGATTGGCGGGGCGTGATGCGGCGAGTTTGAGAGAGTCCGCGGTCGGCTTGCGTGGGGGATCTGTTGGGGCGGCTTTGCCGGCTTTTCGCATCTCGGCGAGGTAGTCGTACCACACATCGGGTTCGCGGTTTTCCAGTTCGCGCAGCTCCTTTCCAAACGCTTTTCCGGTGCGCAGTTTCCAGTCGCCCAGAGCGGATTCGTACTCCAAGAGTGCGTCGCGAAGGGCGGCGCTGGAGCGGTAGTACTCAAAGATGGGGGGCGCTTCGGGGAGTTGTCGGAGGGCGGCTTCGCTGATCCAGGACTCAATGGTGGAACCGGTTAGCTTGCCGCCGCGAAGGATGGAGACGGGTTCGGGGTCGGCGAGGTGCACGATTCCAATGGGGACGCTGCTTTTTTGGTGGAGCGTTTTGGCAAACAGGTACGGGAGCGCGGGGAGGGTTTTGACGGATTCGCGGTCTGGCGAAATCCATGTTCCTTGCAGGGTAGATGCGGGCTCAAGCGCAGGGGCGGGTTTTGCTCGGAAGATGCGAATGTTTGGAAACTGCTTTGCGTTGATTTCGGTTCGGGACGGCCGGGAATCGTTGATTTCTCGGGCGAAGGTGGCGTCCCCTGCGCAGACCCATACTTCACCGACTTGGACGTCGCGCACCGTGATTTGGGAGGCCGCTTTGACGGATAACTCCCCTTTGGCGCTGGGTTGCAGGGGGGTAAGGGTTACTCGCCACGTGCCATTGGTGCCTGCGGTCGTGACATGAGTTTGTCCGGCAAACGATACGGTGACGGATTCGCCGGCATTTGCGGTGCCCCAGATGGGAACGGGCACGCTGTGCTGAAGGATTGCGTGATCGGTGAATGGAGCACCAACGGTTAGCTCAGCGGCGGAGGCGGCGAATGAGCCTGCGATGGAGAGGGCGGACGCGAGGATGAACGAGCGCATGGGGGGGCGAGATGATGGGGCTTGGTTTCGTCAGCCTTGAGTGGGGGCGGGGACGGTTTCTTTGCGCCATTTTTCCCAACTTGCGCGCATCTTCTCGACGCGCTCTGGCTCGCGGGTGGAAAGGTCGGTTTCCTCGCGGGGGTCGGAATCCAAGTTGTAGAGGGCGGGGGCGGCATCCTTTTTGGGTCCAGCGACGGTGAGTTTCCAAGGTCCTTGGCGGATGGCCCATTGGTGTTCGTAGCTCCAGCAGAGTTGGTTATGCACGGGGTTGCTCTGGCCTTCGAGGAGTGGAAGAAGGTTTTTTCCGTCCAGCGGCCATTTTGCGTCGGGGGTTGTCCCTGCGAGCGCTAGCGCGGTTGCGGTGAGGTCCATTTGAATCACGGGTTCGTGGACCAACTTTCCGGCGGGGATGTGACCGTTCCATTTCACGAAGAAGGGAACACGGATTCCGCCTTCCCATGTCTCACCTTTGCCGCCGCGGAGCGGGGTGTTTTTAGAAGCGTTGGGCGCATTTCGGGTGATGGGTCCGCCGTTGTCGCTGATGAAGCAGATGAGGGTGTCATTTTCGATGCCCGCCTCGCGGATGGCGGAGGTGACTCGACCGATTCCCTCGTCCATCGAGGCCAACATGCCGGCGTAAGTGCGGCGTTTGGGGTCTGGAATCTCGGAGAATCGGTCTTCTCCCGCGGGTGCCTGCATGGGGGTGTGAACGGCGTTGAAGGCGAGGTAGAGGAAGAAGGGGTGATCGCGCTTGGTTTTGATAAACGAAACCGCTTCGCGTGAGAAAGCGGATGTGAGGTATTCTGACTCGGTGACCGCCTCGTTTCCCCGAACGATTTGGGTGTAGTGGTTAACCCTCGCGTTTGGGCCGGAAGGTTTGTCGGGGAAATAGTTGCGCCCGCCGCCAAGGAAACCGAAGAACGCGCTAAATCCTCTTCGTTGCGGGTGGCACGCATCGTCCTCTCCGAGATGCCATTTGCCGACATGTCCCGTTTGATATCCTGCTTTCTGGAGGTATCCCGCAACGGTTGGAACATCCGTGTTGAGTCCGGTTTTTCCTGGGGGAATCCAGTCCTTTACGCCGTCTCGGTAATGGTAGCGTCCGGTCATGAGGGCGGCGCGCGAGGGGCTGCAGACGGTGCCGGTGACGTATCCGTTGGTGAATCGGGCTCCGCCATTTGCGAGCGCGTCGAGGTTCGGCGTTGGAACGTCGGTGCAACCTTGAACACCGCAATCGGCGTACCCCATATCGTCGGCGACGATGTAGACGATGTTCGGGCGGGAGGCAGCGTTCGGGGCTGAGAGGATGGGGGTGAGCGGTAGCAGCAGCAGGCTCGCGACGAGGAGGGGTCGTTTTGTGATGTTCATGGAGAGGGGGGGATCCGAATCACGATTTTCGTCATTTAGAAGCTCTCTACGAGGGATTTTGTCGCCCCACTGGTGCCGTGTTTATGCTTGGGGCCCGTCGACAACGGAGCGGGTCTGTAATGGCGCTGCGATCGCGTTGAGCAAGCCGATGTGTTCCATGCGAGGGGCGACAAACGGGGCTGGGAAAATCCTGCGGGCGAGGTAGTTTTCGGACATGTCCCAGCCATTTCATTCCCCCTCGGAAGAAGAGCATCGTCTTCACACCTCGCTCAGTCGTCGGAGTTTCCTGAAGTCGACAGCGGTTTTTGGGGGATCGAGTCTGCTTCTGCCGGCATCACTTTCGGCGCGGCCGACGCCGCAGGACAGATCGGAAACCTTGGCGGCCCAGCTGTATCGGTCGTTGGACGACGCGCAGCGGGCGTTGATTTGTCATGCGTTCGAGGATCCGCTTCGGCAGAAAGTCGACAACAACTGGCTGATTTCGAAGAAGTCTATTCGGGAATGCTTGAAGCCTGATCAGTGCGATTTGGTGAGGCAGATTTTCCGGCACCTCCATTCGCCTGAGTTCGCGGATCGTGCGATGGAGCAGATGGTTCATGATTCTGAGGGAAAGGGTTTTGATGGGGGGACTTCGGTTGCGTTATTTGGAAAACCTGGCACGGGTAAGTTTGAGTTTGTGCTGACGGGGCGGCATTGCACGCGGCGTTGTGACGGGGACTCGTCCGAGGGAGCGGCTTTTGGGGGACCGATTTTTTACGGGCACCAAGCGGGATCCGATGATGCGGAGCCGGCGGATCATCCGGGGAATGTGTTTTGGTTTCAGGCGAAGCGGGTGAACGAGGTGTTTCGGGCGTTGAGTGGCAAGCAGCGTTCGCTTGCATTGGTGGACGCGAAAGGGCGGCCCGAGCGTGCAACGCAGACGGTGCAACTGACCGGCAAACGGGAAGGTTTGGCGGGGCTTCCGCTGTCTGAGTTGACGAGCGACCAGCGGGGGTTGGTGAACGGGGTGTTGCGGGATTTGCTTTCACCGTTCCGGAAGCAGGATGCGGAGGAGGCGATGAAGCTCGTTCAGGCTCAGGGGTTAGAGAATCTCAGTTTGGCTTTATTCAAACGCAATGATGTCGGGAACGACGGGGTCTGGGATGTTTGGCAGATTGAGGGTCCAAACATGCTCTGGTACTTCCGCGGAGACCCGCATGTTCATTGTTGGGTTCACATTCGCGGCGCCGGTGCAACTGCGTCGGTTTGAGGCTGGTCACGCGAGGTGTCTGACAGAGGTGGGCGGACTGATGTGATTTTCCCGACGGTGGCGCCTTTCACGGCGCGTTTGTTGCCTGGCGGACGTAATCCGCCAGACCCTTTGGGTATCCTTTTTGTTTACACTGACGCTGGGGCGATTCCGAGCGCCTCCGCGGTGCTTTGTCGGATTTGGCGACAGAGTTGGCGGTCTTTTGCGAGCGATTTGCCGAGGGAAGGAATGATTTCCTGCAGTTTGGTCTGCCACGCTTCGGATCGGAACTGGTCGGGGAAACAGCGTTCCAAGAGCTCAATCATGATGGAAACCGCCGTGGAAGCTCCTGGAGATGCTCCGAGAAGTGCCGCTACCGTGCCGTCGGACGAGCTCACAATCTCGGTTCCGAACTCTAGTTTACCCCCCTCGTCGCGGTCTTTTTTGATAATCTGCACGCGTTGTCCTGCGTCCTCCAAAACCCAATCTTCGAGCTGCGCGTCTGGCACAAACTTTCGGAGCGCGGCGAGGCGGTCCTCTGGAGATTGGCGAACTTGATCAATCAGGTACTTGGTTAGGGGCAGGTTGTGGAGGCCCGCGGAAAGCATGGGGAGGATGTTGTCCAGTTGGAGAGATTCCGGAAGGTCGAGTAGTGAGCCGTGTTTGAGGAACTTGGTGGAAAATCCGGCGTACGGGCCGAACAGCAGGGCCTTTTTGCCGTCAATGATTCGAGTGTCGAGGTGTGGGACAGACATCGGAGGGGCACCCACTTCGGCTTTGCCATAGACCTTGGCACCGTGTTTCGCAATCAGTTCGGGGTTTTTACAAATCAGCCATTGTCCACTCACCGGAAACCCTCCATAGCCCTCGGCCTCTGGGATTTCAGTTTCCTCCAACAACGGCAGAGAACCGCCGCCAGCTCCGATAAAAAGGAACTTTGTTTCGAGGGTTTTTACCGAGCCATCCGCATGGTTGACCGCTTCGATTTCCCAGTGGTTATCCTTCTTTCGCCGTTCGATGAAGTTGATGTGGTGTCCGAGAAACACTTGAACATTCGGGAGCGTTTCAAGGTGTTTGAAGAGCGCTCGGGCCAGCGCGCCAAAGTTCATGTCGGTCCCGATATCCATACGAGTCGCAGCGACCGCCTGCGCGGGGTCGCGGTTTTCCATGATGAGGGGCATCCACTCGGCGAGTTGGTCGCGGTTTTCGGAGTATTCCATTCCCTCGAAAAGCGGCGACTGAGCGAGTTGTTCGAACCGCTTCCTGAGAAACTCCACGTTGTCGTCCCAGACGAAGCTGAGGTGAGGCGTTCTGGTGATAAAGGATGCAGGGTCTTTGAGGAGTCCTCTGTTAACCAGGTAAGCCCAGAACTGTTTTGAAACCTCAAACATCTCCGCGATTTTGAGTGCTTTGCCGGTCTGGATCGACCCGTCCTCGTTTTCTGGGGTGTAGTTCAGTTCGCAGAACGCGGAGTGTCCGGTCCCTGCGTTGTTCCACGCGTCTGAACTTTCGAGGGCGATGCCGTCCAGGCGTTCGTAGATCTCAATTTTGAGCGGCGGATGGAGTTCTTTGAGGATGACACCGAGGGTTGCACTCATGATTCCTGCGCCGATGAGGACGACGTCAGGGTGCGAGGTGGCTTCGTGGTGCCAGTGGAAGATATGAGATAGGCGCATAGACAGGGCGGAAAGAGATGGTTTTTAGGGAAAACCATGAGTGCATCACGGGTTTATAAGGTTCGCGATGATTTCTGTGGGGAGTGGTGTGTTTTTGGTTGGGGGATCTGTCGAAGCGGACTCGCGAGGGAGGACTATGGGGGGAGGGGGAGGGGAGGTGGCACACGAAGACACGAAGACACGAAGGGGATTTGTGGGGGAGGACTGGGGGGAAAGGGGGAGGGGAGGTGGCACACGAAGACACGAAGCAGAATTGTTGGGGGGAGGCCTTGGGGGAGTGGCTCAGGGCTCAGGCTTTTTTCAGACATTGAAGAGTGGAGTGTCGAGGCGTGACGATTTTGTTGCTGGGTTTGGGCTTTTCCCTTCAGAGGGGCGAACGCAGAATGACCGATCCATCTGATGTCGCGTCCTTCCGCCAACCAAGTTTATCTCCGGTCCTTGCCGTACTACCGCGAGTATTGGGGCAAGACATTACTGGCAGTCTTTCTGACGCTGCTGTTGGTGCCGTTCAGTTTGCTAAGGCCGTGGCCGTTGGCGTTCATTTTGTTCCGAGTTCTAAGGCCGGGTTGGGACGGTCAGTTGGGGCCGTTCGACGTGGGGGGACTTCATGTTCCGCAGGTGGACCTGTCTGGGGTGGATGCGTCGCATTTAATTATTGGAGCGTGTGCGGCAGCGGTATTGGTGCATGTACTGGCCGGGTTGGTGAGTTACGGGGCCATCATGCTGTTTCTGAGGGTGGGTTATCAGGCTCAGTGGAAGTTACGGACCGAGTTGTATGAAGCGATGCATACGCTGCCGTTGGCGTACCACGATCGGACTCGGAGCGCGGATTCGAGTTATCGGGTGGCGTATGACGCACAGTGCATCCAAACTATTTACGCGAAATGGACCTTTCTGTTTCAGACGGTGGTGACGCTTTCGAGCACGTTTTGGATGATGTGGAGTCTGGATCGTGAGTTGTCTCTTCTCGCGTTGGTAGTGGTGCCGGTGATGTTGGTGAGTTTTCGGATGTTTGCTCGGATTATCCGGAGGCAGGCGGTGGAGATTTCGGAGCGGGAGAGCGAGGTGTTGATGACAGCGACGGAGGGGTTGGCTTCGGTTCGCATGGTGCAGGCGTTCGGACGGGAGCCGGACGAGGTGGCGCATCTGGCGGGCTTTGCGGCGGGGAGTCGCGAGGCGAATATGCAGATGCAGCATAGTTCGATGTTGAGCAATCTATTGATTTCCACGTTGTTATCGGTGAGTACGGTGGCGATTTATTACGTGGGGAGTCACCATGTGCGGGAGGGGGTGTTGTCGCTGGAGAGCTTGTTTGCGATCGCGACGTACATCATCACGCTCTATCAGCCGCTCGACATGCTGACGCAGGTAGGGTGGGACATGGAGAAGGCGGCAGCTTCGGTTCAGCGATGTTTTGAGGTGATTGACCACGAGAACGAGGTGCCAGAGCCGGCGTCTCCGCGGGTCTTGGGGGCGTGTCAGGGGGCGTTGGAGTTTCGGAACATTACGTTTGGGTATCGGGCGGACCGGCCGATTTTGAGTGGGGTGAATGTGAAGGTGTCGGCTGGAAAGACGGTGGCGTTTGTGGGCGGAACGGGTTCGGGAAAGAGCACGTTACTGTCGTTGGTGCCCCGTTTTTATGACCCGGTGCAGGGTGAGGTGGTTTTGGATGGCGTTCCGATTCGGGAGCTTTCGAAACGGGAACTGCGGAGCCACATCGGCATTGTGTTGCAGGATACGCTGCTGTTTTCGACCACGGTTCGGGAGAACATTGCGTACGGGAAGCCGGATGCGACGGAGGCGCAGATTGTGGCCGCGGCGCAGCGGGCGCAGGCGCACGAGTTCATCATGGGGTTGCCGCAAGGGTACGACACTCCGGTGGGTGAGCGAGGGGGGCATCTTTCCGTGGGGCAACGGCAGCGGATTGGGATTGCCCGTGCTTTCTTGAAGGACGCGCCGATTTTGTTGCTGGATGAGCCGACGTCGGCGCTCGATCCGAGCACGGAATCCGCGATTATGGCGACCATGGAGGAACTGATGCGTGGTCGGACGACGCTGATTATCACGCATCGGATTGCGACGATTCACCGAGTGGATTGGATTGTGGTGATTGGTCCGGGCGGGGTGATGGAGGAGGGAACGGGGCCGGAGTTGCTCTCACGCGGGGGTGTTTACGCACGGCTTCATGGGGCTGCCAATGCGGCGGGCTAGCGAGGCGTCGATGAGATTTATGAGTAACGTGCTTCCTGACAGACGGGTGGAACATGACTGGTCGCCTCGGACGATTCCGACGAATGTGGCGTGGGGGGAAGGGTTTTATTGCGAAAGCGCGCAGAGTTTCCTGCATTTTAAGGGAAAGCGGGAGCGGGCGTTGGAGTTTGGACGGCACTGTTCGGTCTATGCGGCGTGCCAGTTTGCGTTGGGTGCTGATGCTCAGGTGACGGTCGGGGATTTTACCTTGTTGGTGGGGGCGTTGGTGACGAGCGAGACGCGGGTTGAGATTGGCTCGCACTGTTTGATTTCCTGGGGGACGGGGATTGCGGATTCGGATTTCCATCCGGTGGATGCGGCGATGAGGCGCGTGGATGCGGAAGCGCTTGCGCCCTACTACGAGGGGCGTCCGGCGCGGCCGTTGGAGGCGATTCGGTCACGGCCTGTGCGCATTGGAAACAATGTGTGGATTGGGATGAACGCGATTGTGTTGAAGGGGGTGACGATTGGCGACGATTGCGTAATCGCGGCGGGGGCGGTGGTTACGAAGGATGTGCCGGCGGGGTGCGTGGTGGCGGGGAATCCGGGACGGATTGTGCGGCGCGGTGCTGGCGGGGTTCGGGAGGTGGAGGGGGGCCGCTGATGCGGTTGACGATTTTTACTCAGAAAACATAACGACATGATTGAAAAGCACGTTCTCAAGATCGCTTCCGAACTGAAACTTCAACTGCGCCAAGTCGCTGCGACGGCGATTCTTTTGGAGGAAGGGGCGACGGTTCCCTTTATTGCGCGGTACCGAAAGGAGAAGACGGGGGAGATGGACGAGGTTCAGATCACCTCGGTTCGCGACCGCTTGGAGCAGTTGGGCGAGTTGGACAAGCGCCGGGAGGCGATTGTTGCGAGTTTGAAGGAGCGCAACCTGTTGACGGACATTTTGGAGGTGAAGATTGGAGCTGCGGAAACGTTGGCGACGTTGGAGGACATCTACTTGCCGTTTCGTCCGAAGAAGCGGACGCGGGCGATCATTGCTCGCGAGCGGGGATTGGAGCCTTTAGCGGACGTGCTTCAAGCTCAGGATACGGGGACGGTTTTGGAGGTGGCGGCTGCGACGTTCGTGGATGCGGCCAAGGAGGTGCCGGACGTTCAGACGGCTTTGGCTGGGGCGCGCGACATCATTGCGGAACGCGTGAGTGACGATGCAGAGGCGCGTGCGCGGTTGCGATCGTTGTACCTTGAGCGCGGCACCCTTAAGTCGAAGGTGGTGGCGGACAAGGAGGTGGAGGGGGCGAAGTTCAAAGATTACTTTGATTGGGAAGAACCGGCTTCGAAAGCGCCTTCGCATCGGGTGTTGGCCATGCGGCGTGGTGAGACGGAGGGATTCCTTTTCACGCGGATTGTTCCGCCGGAAGCCGAGGCGTTATCGATTCTGGAGGCGTTGTTTGTGAAGAACGTGTCGCCAGCGGGGCGGGAGGTGAAAGCCGCGGTGCACGATGCCTATAAGCGACTGCTCGGGTTTGCGATCGAGGGGGAGGTGCGTTTGGTCATCAAGAAGCGTGCGGATGAGGAGGCGATTCGCGTTTTTACGGAGAATCTTCGAGAGTTGATGTTGGCGTCGCCTCTGGGGCAGAAGACGGTTTTGGCGATTGATCCGGGATTCCGGACGGGCTGCAAGGTGGTGTTGTTGGATCGTCAGGGCAAGTTGTTGGCGAACGATGTGATTTATCCGGAGAAATCGGCTCGCGAGCAGGCGGATGCTGCGATGATGGTGAAGGCGGTGGTGGATAAGTTTAAGGTGGAGGCAATTGCGATTGGGAATGGGACGGCGTCGCGCGAGACGGAGGGGTTTATTCGGAAGCTTGGACTGCCGGCTTCGATTCCGGTGGTGATGGTGAATGAGAGCGGCGCCTCGATTTACTCGGCGAGCGACGTGGCGCGGGAGGAGTTCCCGAATCATGATGTCACGGTGCGCGGCGCGGTTTCGATTGGGCGGCGGTTGATGGATCCGCTAGCGGAGTTGGTGAAGATAGATCCGAAGTCGATCGGGGTGGGGCAGTATCAGCACGATGTGGATCAATCGGCGTTGAAGCGGAGTTTGGATGACACGGTGGTATCGTGCGTGAACAACGTGGGGGTGGAACTGAACACGGCGAGCAAGCATTTGCTGTCTTATGTGTCGGGATTGAACTCACGGACGGCGGCCAACATCGTCGCGTTCCGAGACGAGAACGGGCCGTTTCAATCGAGGAAAGAGCTATTGAAGGTTTCAGGGTTGGGGCCAAAGGCGTTTGAGCAGGCGGCGGGCTTTTTGCGGATTCGGGATGGAGCGCATCCGTTGGACGGGAGCGGGGTTCATCCGGAGCGGTACGAGTTGGTGGACCGGATGGCGAAGGATTTGGGGTGTGGCGTGAAGGAGTTGCTCACGGATTCAGCGCGCCGTTCGCGGATTGATTTGAAGAAGTACGTGACGGAGGAGGTTGGGCTCCCGACGTTGACAGACATTTTGCAAGAGTTGGCGAAGCCGGGGCGTGACCCGCGTCAGCAGTTTGAGGCGTTCTCGTTTGCTGATGGGGTGGAGAAGATGGAGGACTTAAAGCCGGGCATGAAGTTACCTGGGCTTGTGACGAATGTGACGGCGTTTGGTGCGTTCGTGGATATTGGGGTGCATCAAGACGGGTTGGTGCACATCTCGCAGGTGGCGGATCAGTTTGTCAAAAACCCGGCCGACGTGTTGAAAGTGGGTCAGCGGGTGCAGGCGACTGTGATGGAGGTGGATTTGCCTCGGAAACGTATTTCGTTGTCGTTGCGCACAAACCCGGACCTTGCAGGGCGCGCGGAGGGAGGGCGGACACGTCCGGCGGGCGCTGGGAACGGTTCAGGAGGGGAGCGACGGGATGCGCGCAGCGGTGGCGGGGGAGGACGGGATGGTCGTTCGGGCGGAGGGAATGCGTCGGGCGGAGGAGGGGGGGGATTTGATTGGTTTACGGCGGCGATGAACAAGAAGTAGGCGGTTTGTTATGTTAACAATCTCAGGGGTATCGAAATCGCATGGGGGGCGCGTTTTGTTTGAGGACGTGTCTTTGCAAATCAACCGAGGGGATCGGTTGGGCTTGGTGGGGCCGAACGGGGCGGGGAAAACGACGCTGTTTTCGATTATCCTTGGGGAACAGTCAGCGGATGATGGGAAGGTGGTTTGGGAGCGGGGCGCGAACTTCGGATTTCTTCCGCAGGAGAGCGCTCCGGTCGGCGAGGAGACGGTATTGAACTTGGCTTGCGCGGTGGATGCGGAGTTTGGGTTGGCGCACCGGCTTATGGGGACGGCGGAGGAAGGGAGCGAGGAGCATTTGAGAGCGGTGTCGGTGTTCTCGGAGCGGGAGGGGTGGCATATTGAGGCGCGAGCGAAGCAAGTGTTGAAGGGATTGGCGTTTCGGGAGTCTGATTTCCAGCGACCGGCGCGGACGTTGAGTGGCGGGTGGATCATGCGGGCGCATTTGGCGCGACTGTTGGTGATGGAGCCGGATTTGTTGTTATTGGACGAGCCGACCAATCATCTGGATCTCGAGTCGTTGGGATGGTTTCAGAATCATTTACGGGAGTACCGCGGGGGCATCGTTGTGATTTCGCATGATCGCGCCTTTTTGAATGCGATTGTTGGGGGGATTGTGGAGCTGCGGCGGGCGCGGTTGCACCGGTATCGGGGGAACTATGACGAGTACTTGGTTCAGAAGGCGGAGCGGGCGGAGCAGCAATTGGCGGCGCATCGGAATCAGCAAAAGGAGATTGCTTCGCTTCAGGCATTTGCGGACCGGTTTCGAGCGAAGGCGAGCAAGGCGTCTCAAGCGCAGAGCAAGTTAAAGCAGATTGAGCGAATGGAGCGGATTGAGGCTCCTGAGGCGGAGGAGAAGACGGTGTCGAACTTTCGTTTTCCGCAACCGCCGCGCTCTGGGTTGAAGGCGGTGACGCTTTCGGGGGTTCATCATGCGTACGGGGAACTGGTGGTTTACGAGCGTTTGGATTTTGAGGCGCAGCGGGGTCAACGAACCGTATTGGTCGGCCCGAATGGGGCGGGAAAGTCGACGTTATTGAAGCTGTTGGCGGGGGTGATTCCGGTTGCTCGAGGGACACGCGAGTTGGGGTATCAGGTTGCGGTGGGTTACTTTTCGCAGCATCGCATGGAGATGTTGGGGAGTACGGGTACGGTGTTGGCGGTGGCGTCACAGGCGGCGCCGCATGGGGTTTCGGAGCAGACTGTCCGTACGTTGCTGGGGGCTTTTCTCTTTCGGGGAGACGATGTGGACAAACCGGTGGCGGTGTTGAGCGGGGGCGAGAAGACGCG
>JBEEPE010000363.1:0-3034 GCA_041191265.1 Verrucomicrobiota bacterium
TTTTACCAACTCCAGCTTCGAACGATACCTCCAAAGATGTCCAAGTCCCCTCTGAAGCCTGCCCGCGGAGTTCGCCAGAAGGGGTTCCCCTCTCGATCCTCCCTCGCAAAGAACGCGGGAACCTACCAAACCGCGCAAGAAGCCTTTTCCGCGCTGGGCGTCGACACGGAAACCGCTCTCCGCGCACTCGCGGCTATCCCCATCTCGATCCAGTGCTGGCAAGGTGATGATGTCAGCGGCTTTGAGACCGCGCGGAACACCCTGTCCGGTGGAATTGCCGTCACCGGCAATCATCCGGGGCGCGCGAGGTCCCTCGAAGAACTGAGAGCCGACCTAGACAAAGCGTTCAGCCTGATTCCAGGTACCCACCGACTCAACCTCCACGCCTCCTACGGCGACTTCGAAGGCAAGGCGGTCGACCGTGACTCCATTGAGCCTCGGCATTTTGATTCGTGGGTTCAATGGGCGGGCAATCGCCTCCAAGGCATTGATTTCAATCCTACCCTGTTTGCGCATCCGCTAGCCGCTGATGGCTTCACACTCTCTCACCGAGACAAATCCGTTCGCGAATTCTGGATTGAGCACGTGCGCCGCTCCCGCCGAATCGCCGCACATTTCGCGAAAAAACTGGGCACTCCCTCCATCAACAACATTTGGATTCCCGACGGTTACAAAGACACTCCAGTCGATCGTGTCTCTCCACGTGAACGCCTGCGTGACAGCCTCGATGCCGCGCTTGGCGCCAGAGCTCCGAGAGTGCGCGACTCGGTAGAACCCAAGCTCTTCGGCATCGGTAGCGAATCGTTCACCGTAGGGTCCCATGAGTTTTACCTCGCTTATGCAGTGAGCCGAAAAACGCTGCTCTGCCTCGATTCCGGCCACTTCCACCCCACCGAAAGCGTTGCGGACAAAATCTCGGGAATCCTCGCGTTCCTTCCCGAAATCCTTCTCCACGTGTCCCGAGGCGTCCGGTGGGACAGCGACCATGTGGTAACCCTCAACGACGACCTCCTTGCCATGGCGCGCGAAGCGTTGTTTGCGGGCGGCGGCGAACGGGTCCACCTCGGGATGGATTACTTTGACGCGAGCATCAATCGCGTCGCGGCCTGGGTCATCGGAACGCGCAACCTGCAGAAGGCCTTACTCATCGCGCTGCTCGAACCCACTGCGTCCCTTCGCGAAATCGAAAACGCAGGGGACCACACCGCGAGACTTGCCATCCAAGAAGAAATCAAATCCCTCCCTTGGGGCCCTGTATGGGACGAGTTTTGTCGAAGGAACGATTCCCCCGTCGGCCTCGATTGGATTCAAGACATTCGGCTCTACGAACGTAACATCCTTTCCCGAAGAGTCTAACCACCTCGGTCCACCCGCCCCCCTCCTAGCCAGACTAACGCAACAGCATCGCCTCCGGGGATCCCCGCGTCGTGACGGCAAACACGAACCGATGCCGCTTGGCCAACAGAAGCGGGTTCGCATCGGTGGTACCAACAGCGGATCCACACCACTCCGCCCACCCCGTTGATGGTAAGTCGTTCGATAGGGACCAATGGAGGTGTCCCAGAGACACTAAAACGCCCGATGACACATCGAACCCTTGGTGCGCGCAGTCCCTAACCCGGCCTCAAACTCCATCATCAGACTGCTGGTCGAGCCGATGAGTTCAACTTATGAAGAAAGGCAAATTCGCGCCCCCCGTGAACTCTGTACCGACCCATACCGCCCCTCTCCTCCGCTTGCGGGATGTCCGCAAAACGTTCGGAACCGTCCGCGCCTTGCGAGGGGTGTCGTTTGAACTGAACCGGGGCGAAGTGCATGCCATCCTCGGAGAAAACGGTGCCGGCAAAAGCACCCTCATCAAAATCATCACCGGCGCCCACACCCCAGACCCAGGTTCGTCCATCCTAGTCAAAGGAACGCCGTTCACCGCGCTCGATGCCACCCGCGCGCGCCAACTGGGCATCGCCTGTATCTATCAGCATCCCGCCCTTTTTCCGGACCTCTCCGTCGCAGAAAACATCGCCCTGCGCCTCGAATCTTGCTCGCCCCTCTCTCTCATCAACCAGAAGGACCGCCTCCTCTCCGCAGAGAAGCTTCTCGCTGAAATCGGGGCGCGCATCTCCCCCGACACCCCCGTGGCTAACCTCTCGATGCCCGAGCAGCAAATGGTGGAAATCGCGTGCGCCATCGGGGCCCGCGCCGAAATCGTCATCATGGACGAACCCACAGCGTCCCTCACCCGCGCCGAGCAACAACGCCTTTTCATCATTGTTAACGACCTCCGCACGAGAGGCGTGGGCATCATCTACATCTCGCACCGCCTCGAAGAAATCTTTGCACTCGCCGATCGCGTGACCGTCCTCCGTGACGGCTCTTCCGTTGCCTCCGAACCGGTTCGGGACGCCTTCGGAAAATCCTCCCTGACCGAGGAACAACTCGTCCGATGGATGGTGGGCAGGGAAGTCTCAAGCCTTTACCCGCCCAAGGCCTCCGCCCCCCCCACACATCCCTTTTTGGAAGTGCAATCGCTGGCTGAAGCATCATCGGGCCTTGCTCAAATCTCCTTTCAACTGGCGAAAGGCGAGGTCGTGGGAGTAGCCGGCCTTGTGGGCTCAGGTCGCTCTGAACTAGCGCGCACGCTCTTCGGCCTCACACCAGCGTCAGAGGGACGCATCCTCCTCGAAGGCCGAGAAGTCCGGATTGCCTCCCCTCAAGAGGCAGTCTCGCTCGGTATTGCCTATGTTCCGGAAGACCGGCGCAAGCACGGCGTCATCAGCGAGTTCTCGATTTCGGAGAACACCGCGCTTGCAGCGCTCCCACGCCTGTTCCCAAAAGGATTCCGAACTCGCCGCACGGAAACCTCCCTCGCGGAGCAGTACATCTCCAAACTGCAAACCAAGACGGAATCCGCTCAGACCCCAACCGGAAATCTCAGCGGGGGTAACCAACAGAAGGTGGCCCTAGCTCGATGGCTCGCCACCCAGCCAAACGTTCTCATCCTCGACGAACCCACTCAGGGGGTGGATGTCGGGGC